>JBDNFV010000364.1:0-9124 GCA_041689635.1 Candidatus Nanopelagicales bacterium
AGTAGCTGGCGCATTGTGACCGTTGCCATGGTGGTTCTCCTTGCAGGCGCCATGCGCCCCTAATGCGGCTTTCGCCGCTTACGGTTTATCGGAGTTACTGATGTAACTCCCCTGGTGACTTCACCCTTGCACCCACAGCGGACTGTGGACCGTTCAAGGCGCGGCCGGACTACCGGATTAAGTCACGCGAATTTGCAGTAAGAATTGTTCATTAATGCTGCCCCCCGAGTGTACGGGCATCCACAGATGATCCATCCAGTGCCCTACGAGTCACAATCCCAACCGGACTCTGGTGAATAGCCCCGGTTCTGGGTCAGGCTCACTACATGAAAATCCCCTCATTGGCCGTCCTGATCGCGGTGTTGTGCGTCATCCCACTCCTGGCCACCGCTCCACGCCTCGCCGCATCGGACCCGACCGACCGGGGCTCGACCGCCTGGGCACTGCCATTGCCTGGAGTGCCGGCGGGGGCAATCATTTCCGAGTTCACCCCGCCCACGTCGCCATTTGGGTCGGGGCACCGTGGGGTTGATTTTCCGGCCGTCCAGGGTCAGCGGGTGGTGGCTGTCGGTTCTGGGATTGTTTCATTTGCCGGATCAATCGCCGGGAAACCGGTCATTTCGATTGAGCTCTCCCACGTGTTTGGTGCCGCGGGCACTCGAGTTAGGAGTACCTATGAACCGGTGGCTTCACTGGTGAGCACCGGGGATGTCGTCACGAAAGGAAGGGTCATTGGCTACATTGACTTTGCTGGCGGCAACGGTGGTCATTGTCTTGGGATCTGTCTGCACTTCGGACTGAAAGTCGTCAACGAACCAGCGGTTCGCTACCTCAACCCGCGGACTCTGTGGCGTTCGGTTGCATCCCTTCATCCGACATCGGTTGGGTATCCGAACCTGAGCGCGGGTGGGCACGCTCGAAAGTCTTTCGCAGTCTTTCAACGCTGACGTGGGTGTAACGCTGGGTCGTTGCCATCGACGAATGTCCCAGGAGTTCTTGCACCACCCGCAGATCTGCACCACCCTCCAGGACATGAGTTGCCGCCGTGTGGCGCAATGCATGGGGTGAAAGCGCGTGACCGGTCAGCGCACTCGTTGATTGATTCACAACGGTGCGAACGACCCTTTGATCAATACGGGCACCGCGTGTGCCAACGAAGAGCGACTGCGTGCCGCGAGCAAGTTGTCCGCGAAATACCAGCCATCGGTCCACGGCCTTCTGGGCGGGAACGCCATAGGGCACCATTCTTTCTTTATTCCCTTTGCCAAGAACTCGAAGGACCCTGCGTTTCGGATCCAGGTCACCACAATCGGCGCCGCATAACTCTGCGACCCGAATACCGGTTGCGTACAGCAATTCCAACATCGCTTGATTCCTGACCGCGATCGCGTTCGCGACGTCAATCTCCCGATCCAGCAATTCGGTCGTCTGGGCCTGTGTCAAAATCACGGGCAGGGTTGTGGGAACCGAAGGACTTGCCAAGCGCAGTGCGGGATCAACGCCGATAATTCCCCGTTGCAAAGCCCATGAGGTAAACGCCCGGGCGGCTGCCGCTTTGCGCGCAATCGTGGCTCGCGCACATCCGTTCCGGTGCAGGTCCGCCAGCCAAGCACGAAGGTCAACCAAGGCCAGTTGCCGAACCGATGTGAGATCTGGCATCGAATCAAAGAGTTGCGTCAAGTCATTTCGATACGCGCGCACCGTGTTGACGCTGCGGCCTCGGGCACCACTCAGGTAAGCAAGAAATGCCTCAACTTCGGCATCGCGCTCACTCACCACCCGGTCCATAGCCAATGATGATCAAAAACTATTGTCAATACGGGTAACGGCTCGCGGTTAATCCAAGGAATTATGCAATGTTTTCTCAATCCGCATGAAACCAATAAGGCAGCCATTCGCGCGGAAGCCTTCGGCGGGTGGGTGCAACACATGACTGGCGCGGCGCGCGATACGGCGTTGAACTTACCCGGACATCCTCACTCCGAACGTTGAACGGCTAGGAGGACTTGCGCCACAGGCCTTCGTTGTTGGTCACGAATCCGGTGAGATCCAATTCACTGAGTCGAGCAAGAAGATCCAATCGGGATCGGCCGGTCTTGTGACACAGGATGTCAACACCGTGCCCACCACGCTTTGGCAGTAACTCCCAAATTTCATAATCGGACCCGCTGAGTTCACGCCAATCGGGGCCCTGGTCGCTGGGTCGACCACCTGCAGTGTCGTCTCCGGCTGGTTTTCTCCGGGGATTGAAACCACTCACGAGTTCTTGTAGATCAGCGCTACTGGTGACGACGTGTACATCTGTATGTTTGAGAAGGGTATTTACGCCAAGTGAAGTCGGAGAATGAATCGACCCCGGGACCCCAGCAACAATTCGATTCATGTTCAACGCCTCCCGTGCTGTTGAACTCGTCCCACTTCTATCCGTGGCTTCGATGACACAGGTTGCTTTGGTGAGCCCGGCAAGGATTCGATTGCGAGCGAGAAAGCGCCTTTTGAGTGCGGGCTCACGCGGCGGCGACTCACTCACGATTGCACCATTATCAATAATTTGCGCGAACAGATGCTCGTGGCTTGATGGATATCGAGCATGAACACCGCTCGCGAGAACCGACACTGTTGGTGCGCCAACGGAGAGTGCGCCTCGGTGCGCTTGCGAATCAATTCCAATGGCGCCACCGGAGAAGACACTTGTTCCCCACGTTCCAAGGTCGGCCGCCCATTGATGTGCAATACCAGCCCCATAAGGCGTACATGCCCGCGTTCCAACGATTGTGACCGACGACAGCGCGATCACGCGAAAGTCGATGGAGCCGATTGACCACAAGGCCCAGGGCTGGAAGATCCCGAGTGCGTGCAATTGGGTTGGCCAACCTTCTTGATCACGGACCAGGATGCGCGCCCCGATTTTCTGGGAATATTCCAACTCGGCTTCCAGATTCAACGCCTCGAGTTTATGAGCGAACGCCACGTGGTCACGCTGAGGGAATCCTTTTTTCAGTAACATGTCTAAGACTTCTTGGGGTGAAATACCCGATGCGAGCCTTTTGTTGATTGCCTCGTCTGCTGGCTCACATAGATGGGCAAGGGCTATGAATGCATCCGACTCGGACGTGAATTGCATCAGGATGCCATCGCCGTCTCGGAATTGCGCAGATACAACGCCAGCGCGACATCCTCTCGTTTTGGTCGCCGGTGACCGGCTAGATCTGCCAGACTCCACGCAATACGAAGTGCCCGGTGACTCCCCCTCAATCCACCTGAATATCCCACATAAGAATTCAGTAGGTCGATTCCGCCAGGGTCAGGATGGAAATTCACTCGCAGCGATGCCGGTGATATTTCCGAATTCGTGGTCCATGGAAAATCAGCGAATCTCTGGTGCGAGAGTTGACGTGCCGCGATAACGCGCTCACGCACAATGGCACTGGACTCACCCGCGCTCGTGCCGCGGATATTGGGGATCAGGATGTTAATGTCTATGCGATCACGCAAAGGGCCTGACACGTGCGTTGTATATTTGCGGAGAGCCACCGATGTACATTCACACACCCTCGGGGAATCCGTCAATGCATTTCCGCATGGGCAAGGATTCGCTGCCAAAATTAGTTGAAATCTGGCGGGAAGTAGACCGGTCCACGAGGATCGACTTAATGCAATGTGCCCAGACTCAAGGGGCTGACGCAAGGCTTCGAGCGCATTGCGTGAGAACTCGGGTGCTTCATCAAGAAAAAGCACCCCGTGGTGCGCGCGCGTCAACGCTCCCGGTGTGACACGTTGACCGTGAACACTGCCCACGAGGGCTGCCATGGTGGCCGAATGATGTGGTGCTTCAAACGGTGGACGGGTAACAGGACTGTGACAGGTAAGGGTGCTGGCAACCGCGTGGATCGCCGTTGCCTGCAACGTTTCATTCTCCGATAAGGGTGGCAAAATTCCGGAGATGCGATGAGCCAGCAATGTTTTTCCTACGCCCGGTGAACCGATCATGGATAGGTTGTGTCGACCCACAGCTGCAACCTCAAGTGCCCAGCGCGCTTCCTCTTGGCCCATGACATCCGAGAGATCTACGAACTCTGTGTGATCTGGTTCAGTCGATGGACCGAGTTCAAGTGGTTCACCCTCACCACGTAGATAGGCCATTACATGATTGAGGTCAGAACATGCAACCGCGCAAGCGGTAGGGACGATCCGACATTGGGCAAGATTTCCGAGGGCAACTATCACCGAACGGATTCCGCCTTGAGCTGCCGCAATGACACAGGGCAAGGCTCCCGGAACACCGCGCAGTGAGCCATCAAGACCTAATTCCGCAACAAATACCGTATTGGCAATGTGTTCAATCGCAATTTGTCCGGTGGCACCCAAAATGCCCATCGCGATGGCAAGGTCAAGTCCTGCCCCATGTTTACGCAACTCTGCCGGCGATAGGCTGATGGTCACCCGGCCCTTTGGCCAACTCAATCCTGAATTCACAATCGCTGTTTTGGCTCGATGTTTTGATTCGATTACCGAGGCATCCGGTAAACCGACCAGCCCAACGGTGGGGAGCCCACGCGAATGATCCACTTCCACCCTTACCAGGTGACCGGAAACCCCGGAAACAACCGCGCCCAAAGATCGGGCCAAAGCCATGTCAGACTCCCCGAATATGAGTAATTGTTGGTGGCCCCACAACGGGTGCAAGAATTCCCACGACGTCAAAGCGAATATGTCGAGGATTCACAGATTTGGAATCAAGCCAACGAAGTGCGAGTCCACGCATCCGTCGTACTTTCCGGGGAGTAACCGACTCAATCGGCTCGCCAAAATCGAGGGTTCGGCGTGTTTTGACTTCACAAATAACGAGCTCATCTTTTTCCCGGGCAATCACATCAATCTCACCAAGATCACAGCGCCAATTGCGTTCCAGAATGACCATTCCGTTTTTCGACAAATACCGCGCCGCCAGCTCTTCACCGTACTTGCCAAGAGCATCTTTTGATTTCATGGGCTAACCCTCACCAAGTTAGGCGACTAACGGAAGCCTTAGATTCGTATCTGTGGATAACGGTTTAGTGGCAGAAACTCTTACGGTGTAAGGCGGTCAGTCCCAGTCGATTTATTGCAGCCTGATGCTCGCGAGTTCCGTATCCATTGTTTCGCTCCCAACCGTAGCCAGGGAAATCTAGGGCACGTTCACACATGAATTCATCACGCTCAACTTTCGCAACAATGCTTGCTGCCGCGACACTTGATGAACTCTGGTCGGCCTTTTTCCGCGTGACCACGACTACCGGAATGCTGGGATCACAAAAGTTAAAACTGCCATCGATAATGACGGCGCTTGGCATCATCCCAGCAACGAGCGCGCTGCTCAACACACCATTTACGCATTCCCGCAGAGCCTGAGTCAATCCAAAGCGATCAATGAACTGTGCGTCCACACTCGCTGTCGTTGACCAAGCCCAACTTTTAACCGCATTCGCGAGTCGGGGACGCTCCGCGGGCTTTGTCAACTTTGAATCACGTACTCCCCGAGGCGCCGTTCTCGTATCGGCGTTGATGACGACGAGTCCTATGTAGATTGGCCCAGCCAACGGGCCACGCCCAACTTCATCAATTCCTCCCACCAGTGTGTGCCCGGATCGGAGTAATGATCGTTCCAAACGCAAACTTGGCGGGGACGTCGCCCTAGCGCTAATTTTTTGCCGATGTATTGCCCGCGGCAATCGCCGGATTACCAAAAATCTCGGGGATGGACTCAAAAGTAAATCGCGATAGCGGCCAGACAACGGTGAATACGCGACCGACCGCGTTGTCGATGGGTATCGCGCCGTCATTTTGATCGAGGTGAAAACGCGAATCAGCGGAGTTACCGCGGTTATCACCCATCACAAACATACTGTTTTTGGGGACCGTGATGTCAAAAAGTATTTGATCAGTTGGTCCCATTATGTATGAGGATTCGTCCAGGGCCACCCCGTTGAGAACGATCTGGCCCGCCTCACTGCAACAGGCAACTTGGTCACCCTCAATGCCGATCACACGTTTAACCAGGTCGTCTCCCGAGTCGCTGGGGAGGAGTCCAACAAAGGTAAACGCTTTAGCCACCAGCGGACGCCAGCCATCACCACCTTGTTCAACCGGCGGTAACCAATTTCCTGGATCCTTGAATACCATTATTTCGCCGCGTTTCACCCCCGAAATCGAGGTCGTGATTTTCGATGCAACAACCCGGTCGTCGATTTGTAGAGTTTGTTCCATGGAACCACTAGGGACAAAAAATGGTTGCACGATGAACGTGCGAATGCCCGTGGCTAGAGCCAGTGCAATCGCGACCACCACGACGAACTCGACAAAGCCTCGAAACGCGGAACTTTTTTTCTTCTTGCTCACGTGAGCCTCTTCTTGATCGTGCGAATCACTCTGCGGCGAATCATCGTGGGCCGAAACTGCCACTAGTCCACCATCTCCTTGAATGAATGCGAGTCAAGCAGTTGCCACCGAGCCGGCGGCCAAATTATGAACCGTGCTTGCCCTACAACCTTAGACTCTAAGACAAAACCTCCGCCCGGGTCCCCAAGGTGGGATCGCGAGTCTGCGGACTGGGACCGATGATCGCCAAGGAGCCAGAGTTTTCCGTCCGGCACTTGAACATCAAATTGCGTCTGACTCGGCGCATCTCCCGGGTAAAGATAAGAACTCTCAACGATGGGAACCCCGTTGACGCTTATTTGCCCGGCGTCGGTGCAACATGCAACACGGTCACCTGTTACTCCTACCACCCGTTTCACGAAGTCGCCGGATTCGGTACTGAAGCTGTCCGCACCATCGAAAACCACCAGATCGCCGCGGGAAATTGGTGTTGACCAATAGGCGGTCCGGTTCACCAAAATTCGATCACCCGGATTAAGCGCAGGTTGCATTGATGCACTCGGAATGACGAAGGGTTGCACGATAAAAACGCTCAAAAGCGATAGCAAGAAAATTCCCGCTATGGCGCCCAGAAGATATTTCATCCAGAAAATACCGCGGTTACCTTCGGATTTAACCGTCAGATTTTGGGGCTTCTTTAGGAGTTTCGCGCAATTCGCGAATCTTGGCTTTCTTGCCTTTCAATCCGCGTAGGTAGTACAGCTTGGCACGGCGGACATCGCCGCGACTGGCAACTTCAATCTTTTCAATGATGGGCGTGTGTACGGGGAACTTGCGCTCAACACCAACACCGTAGGACACCTTGCGAACGGTGAAAGTTTCACCAAGTCCAGAACCGTGACGGCCAATAACCACGCCTTGGAACATCTGAACCCGAGTCTTATTTCCTTCGACGACCTTGACGTACACCTTCAGGTTGTCACCGGCCCGAAAGGCGGGGATGTCCTCACGAAATGAACTGGCATCTACTGCATCAAGCGTTTTCATATTTACTTCTTCCTGCTCACGCCATAGGTCATGTGCGGTGTAAATTATTGATGAGATGCTGGCTAACCCGGATCCCCTATGGCAGATAGCCGGTGCGCCTAGCCAGCGAAGTCTGCCATACGGGGGGTGCGCACCCATCGCCCGTGTCCTTAGCGCGGTTGCGACGGTGGATCCGACAACAAATCCGGTCGAAACGCAGAGGTGCGGGCGTGTGCCTGTTCCCGACGCCACTGTTCAACGAGTCCGTGGTTTCCACTGCGTAACACTTCGGGGACGTCAAGTCCACGCCAGAGGAGTGGCTTGGTAAACACCGGGCCTTCAATGAGGGAATCCTTCCGGGAGAACGAGTCGTCAATCACGCTCTGCGGATTACCCAAAACGCCAGGAATGAGCCGGGTGATTGCCTCGATCATGACCAAAGTAGCAACTTCTCCACCGGCAAGGACATAGTCGCCAATGCTTACCTCCAGCACCCGACTCCATCGTTTATCGCTCGAATAGTGCACGGCAACCCGGGAATCAATTCCCTCGTAACGGCCGCAAGCAAAAATTAAGTGCGTTGAACGCGCCAGGGTGTCTGCGAGCACCTGATCAAATGGCTGACCCGATGGCGTGGGAATGATCAGAACCGGGTCCACGGTGGCGTGTGCTCGAAGTGAATCCAGTGCCTCACCCCAGACCACGGGAGACATGACCATGCCTGGCCCACCACCGTACGGCGTGTCATCCACACTTCGATGCGGGTCCACGGCCCAGTCGCGCAAATCGTGTAACGCAATCTGAATCAGTCCCGCTTCCTGGGCTTTCCCCAACAGCGAGAGGTTCAGCGGCTCCAGATACGCCGGAAAGAGCGAGATGACATCAATCTTCACTGGCTAATTCCTGGGACAGTAATCCGGCCGGTGGATCCACCGTGATCAGTTGTGCGGCAATGTCAACTCTTGGAACGATACTTTCCACAAATGGGATCAAATACTCCGTGCCTGCCGCACCAACAGGACTCACGACCAGCACCTCTTGACTAGGAAGATGCAGCACATCAACTACGCGCCCAATGGCATCCCCCGCAACCGTTTGTACCTGGCAGCCAATCAAGTTGGAGTCGTAGTATTCATCGCTCGCCGGTGGAACTTCGGTGTCCTCACGCTCGACCATCAGGATGCTATCGCGCAATTCCTCGGCTGCATTGCGAGAGTCAACTCCCACAAACGTCAGGAGCACCCGGCCACTATGCCAATGAAAGTCGGAAACGATGAGGTCCGATCCGCTTTCGCGGCTCAGTGTGGTGCCGGGAGCAAACCTTAATTCAGGTTCATCGGTACGTACTTCGATCGTGACTTGACCGCGAATTCCGTGTGGTTTGCCAATTCGGCCAACCGTTACCCGCACGTGGACTAGCGCTCCGCTGCGTCGAGGAAGTCGATCCGCACTCCACGGCCTTCATTGATTGCGGAGACAACGGTTCGCAGCGCCGTAGCCGTGCGGCCGGACCGACCAATAACCCGACCCATATCGGCCGGATTCACCCGAACATCGAGGGCTTTGCCCGACTTCCCCCGACGATCGTCGCGTGAGGTCACGCTCACATCTTCGGGGTTGTCCACGATCCCACGAACCAGGTGGGTTAGGGCATCTTCGAGCATCAGGAGGATTCTTCCTTGGGTTCTGCATCCGGCGCGACGGCTTCGGCTTCAACGACGGCCTCGGCTTCAACGACGGC
>JBDNFV010000365.1:0-5923 GCA_041689635.1 Candidatus Nanopelagicales bacterium
GACGGTACTCGCCAAATCAGTTGTGACCGTTCAACTTGCGCCATGACCACAATTCCGGAACAGGTCCAGGGACTCGCCGACGAGCGGGTACGTGCTCGAGCGAACAAGGACTTTGCGCGATCGGATCAACTGCGAGAGGAAATCGCAGCGTCGGGTTGGTTGATTAAAGACACGACCGAGGGTTACGTGCTGTTGGAAGCGCCACCATTTGTCATTGCGCCAAATCTGGGTGCCTTTATTGATCAACATGCGAATTCGGTTTCTGGAACGACCGCGGTGCTCGTCATTGTTGACGGTTGGCCAGCGGACGTCCAAACGTGCCTATCCGCACTGTTGCAATACGTCCCGAGTGATGTCCGAATTCTGGCCATTGATTGCGGCAATGTGGATGGCGCAGGCGTGGTCGTTCATGAATTAGCCAAGATCCACCAGAATTTAACCGATATTCACTTTACTCAAACTCTTTCTGAACTTGGTTGGGCTAACGTGGTTACTGCTGCCGTTGCAGTCGTGTCCAGTGATTTTTTTGCCGTGATGGACGTATCAACCATTTGGGAAGGCGACGCTCTCACACCGTTGTTACCCGTCTTCCTGGATCCTATGGTTGCACTCTCAGGTTGGCGCGGTGTTAACGTTGACGTTGATCAAGAGTGGCGCGAATTCGTCCCGGCCGAAACGGGAAGCGTGGACGCAATCTTGGGTTACTTCCTGGTGGTTCGCACGAGTGTGGCCACAGCGGTGGCCCCCGACCCAAAGGCGAAGTTTTACCGAAATGCCGACATGGAGTGGTCCCTTGGTATCCGCGCTGCCGGGTACGACGTGGTGATCCCAGCTGGAGAGCTTCCCTTGCGTCAGGAACGACATCATGGCTATCACGACAGTGAACCGGAGTACCGCGACAAGCAGAGCAAGAAAACCTACGATCGCCTCCTTCAGAAATTCCGCACGATGCCAGAGATCTTGCACAAGGGCGAAGATCGTGGCAATTGAAAATCTTGGGGGCAATCTGCGGGATTACACAACATTGCGTGTTGGTGGTGGAGCGCGGCAGATTGTGCGGGTCACCACAGATCTTGAACTAATTAATCTTGTCACCGAACTCGATCAAAAAAGCGAGCCGTTATTGATTTTGGGTGGGGGAAGCAACGTCGTTTGTGCCGACTCCACATTCCCCGGCACCGTCATTATTGTGGCAACGGAAGGTGTCGACTGGGCGGGTGAACGGGTGCGTGTTGCCGCTGGTGAAAACTGGGACACCTTCGTTACCACAGCACTTGAACACGGAAATGGTGGATTGGCTCCACTCGCGGGGATCCCAGGCTCCATGGGTGCTACTCCAATCCAAAATATCGGTGCCTACGGGGTTGAACTTGCCGAATTCGTCAGCCAGGTCGAGGTGTGGGATCGCACAGCCGGTATCCGGCGGATTTTGTCTGCCAACGATTGTGAATTCGAGTATCGCGGCAGTGTGTTCAAAAAGGATCCGAATCGCTATGTGTTACTGGCAGTGACACTCGAACTTGCCAGCACATTAGAGATTGCCATTGAATATCAACAACTCGCAGATGTCATGAAGCAGGAGGTGGGAACAACCGCGCAGTCTGCGGCCGTTCGTGATCAGGTTCTACAATTACGCTCAAGCAAAAGTATGGTTCTTGATTTAGCAGATGCAGATTCCAATAGCACCGGATCGTTTTTCATTAATCCAACTGTTCTGCATACCGAAGTTCCACCCGGCTGCCCTAGCTATTCGTTGGGGGAAATAAATCCGCGGGCTAAAACCCATGTCAAATTAAGCGCAGCATGGTTAATTGAGAATGCTGGCATCGCTAAAGGCTTCGCTCTCAGTGATGGCGATTCCGCTATTCGCGTTTCGCGAAACCACACGTTAGCCATTGTGAATCCAGATCAAGGTACCGCACAAGCCGTTATTGAACTAGCGAGTTACCTGCGTCAACAAGTTTTTAATGCTTACAGAATTGAACTCATTGCCGAACCCGTGTTAATCCATTGTGAATTGGATCAAATAACACGCAATTAGTTGGTGGCGCTTGAAATCAACCGATGCATCCGAGAGATTCCCTCGGTGATGTTCTCATCCGAAGTTGCGTAGGACAGCCGGAAAAATCCAGGAGTTCCAAAAGCTTCACCCGGAACGACTGCGACCTCCGCTTTGTCCAAAATAATCGCGGCAAGTTCACTGGATGAATGAGTAACGACTCCATCGAATGATGTGCCCATTAAATCTTGAACGGATGGGTATGCATAAAAGGCGCCCTCCGGTAATGGGCAACTCACGCCGGGAATTGCGTTAAGCAGATCGACCATGAGTGTGCGTCGGCGGTCGAAAGCAATGCGCATCGTGTCAACCGCATCTAGGTTGCCACTGACGGCAGCGAGGGCTGCGATTTGCGACACATTTGCGACATTCGAGGTTGAATGCGATTGCAGGTTGGTGGCAGCTTTTGTTACGTCAATCGGGGCAATCATCCAGCCGACTCGCCACCCGGTCATGGCGTAGGTTTTGGCGACCCCGTTGATCACAACACACCGGTCCGCGAGTTCGGGAACTAGGGTTGGCATCGAGGAAAAAACCGCATCTCCGTAAACGAGGTGTTCGTAGATTTCATCGGTGATGACCCAGATTCCTTGTTCGAGCGCCCACTCGCCAACCGCCTTAACCACTGCGGGTGGGTAGACCGCGCCGGTCGGATTTGAGGGCGACACAAAGACCAAGGCTTTGGTCGCGGGGGTGAGCGCGGCGTCAAGTTGATCAAGGGTTGCCCGATATCCGGTCGTTTCGTCGGTCATCACGATCACCGGCTTGCCACCGGCCAGGATGATCGATTCAGGGTAGGTCGTCCAGTAGGGGGCGGGCAAAATTACTTCATCGCCCGGATCAAGCAGGGCGGCAAAAGCGTTGTAAAGGGCCTGCTTGCCGCCGTTAGTCACCAGGATCTGGTCTGCTGTGACCGCAAAGCCTGAATCCCGGGCGGTCTTCACCGCGATTGCTTCTTTCAGGGCCGGCATGCCGCCGGCGGGGGTGTACCGGTGCCATTTCGGGTCCCGACAAGCCGCCACGGCTGCCTCCACGATGTAGTCGGGGGTCGGAAAGTCCGGCTCACCGGCCCCAAAACCGATAACCGGACGCCCGGCCGCAATCAGGGCCTTTGCTTGGGCATCCACCGCCAAGGTTGCAGATTGGGTAATCGCCCCGATTCGGGCCGAGATTCGGTCGTGTGATGAGGGGGTGTGCGCAGGGGTGGGGGTTGCCATGGCCCAATAATGACAGGGGATCCCAAAGTGAGGCAGACCCGGTCAGGTGTGAGAAATGGGGCAGCCCGTAGACTTTGCCGCCGCGGTAGGTCTGTGCGTAAGCATGCCTACTAAAGGGTTGTAGCTCAACTGGTAGAGCACCGGTCTCCAAAACCGGGGGTTGGGGGTTCAAGTCCCTCCAGCCCTGCGAATCGGCGCAAGCCGGGACAAAGTCAAGACCGAAGAAAACGTGAATGCAAGACAAAGACGGCGAAGTCCGACAGAAGTTCGAGTGGAGTAAACATGGTTGACACCGACGCTAAGCCCACGGGTGACAGCGGTGGCTCTGGCGTGGAAAAGAAGAACATCTTTTCGAGGCTGGCATTGTTTATCCGCCAAGTGGTCGTCGAATTGCGCAAGGTTATTTGGCCAACTCGAAATGAATTGGTCCAGTACACGATCGTCGTGGTTTTCTTTATATTGTTGATGTCTGGAATCGTGGCCCTATACGACCTTGTTTTCACTAGGGGAGTGTTATTCATTTTTGGGTAATTCCAGAACTGAATGAATACTTCACTCACTGCCATAAGTATCTAAAGGAGTACGCAACTCGTGTCGAAAGAGAATGTGTCCGACGAGAACGAATCGATCCCAGTGGATCCATTCGCTCCTGACGCACCCGAAACCGATGAAAATGTCGAGGCGGCAGTGCAAGAAGTGGTTGCTGAAGTAATCGCGGAAGAGTCGGAAGTCGAAGCCGAAATAGACCCACTCGAAGAATTCACGACTTCCATGCGAGTTGCACCGGGTGACTGGTATGTGATTCATAGTTACGCAGGCTATGAAAACAAGGTCAAGGGAAACCTGGAAGCCCGTAGCCAAACCCTGAACATGGAAGATTACATTTTCCAGGTCGAAGTTCCCATGGAAGAAGTCACCGAGATTAAAGGTGGAATGCGCAAGCAAATCCGTCGCAACAAGTTTCCGGGATATGTCCTGGTTCGGATGGAACTCACCGACGAGTCATGGGGCGTTGTGCGCCACACACCAGGAGTTACCGGTTTCGTTGGCCACGGTCACGCACCATCCCCACTGGCACTCGACGAAGTAATTGCCATTCTGGCGCCCGTGCCCGAAAAGCAGCTCACGGCTGGAACGGCAGGCGGTAAGGGTGGCGGCGGATTGACATCGGCGACGCCAATCACCGTTGATTTCAACGTCGGCGATTCGGTTACCGTCGTTGACGGGCCGTTTGCAACCCTTCATGCGATTATTTCAGAAATTAACGTTGAGGCCCAAAAAATCACCGGTCTGGTCGAGATCTTTGGACGAGAAACACCCGTTGAGTTGGCTTTCAGCCAGATTGACGCAAACAACTAATTGCATTCCAATCCCACAAGGTAAGTCCCACCCACAAGAAGGAAACACGATGGCACCGAAGAAGAAAAAAATCACCGGATTGATCAAGCTTCAGATTCCAGCCGGCGCAGCAAACCCGGCCCCACCCGTCGGCCCCGCACTGGGTCAGCATGGTGTGAACATTATGGAATTTTGCAAGGCTTACAACGCCGCTACAGAAGCAGAAAAAGGCACCATTGTCCCGGTCGAAATTACGGTCTATGAAGACCGCTCATTCACCTTTATCTTGAAGACACCACCTGCCTCCCGCATGATTCTCAAGGCTGCCGGTCTTGAAAAAGGGTCGGGCACACCACAGGCCGTTAAGGCTGGCAGTATCAGCAAGTCACAGGTTCGTGAGATCGCTGAAACCAAAATGCCAGACCTTAACGCCAACGACATTGATGCCGCAATGAAGATCATTGAGGGCACAGCCCGCCAAATGGGAATCACCGTTTCGGCGTAATGAATTACCAGCACTGACGGCAAGACGTGGGAGAGCCAGCGCGGCTCGCACACCACAACCTGCACGCAGGAAATTCCTGCAAAATAATTAAGGAGCAGATATGAAGCGCAGCAAGGCATACCAGGCAGCAGCCGAAAAAATTGACGCCGAAAACCTTTATGCACCCATTGAGGCAGCCCGTCTGGTTAAGGAAATCTCGGTAACGAAGTTTGATTCCTCGGTTGAAGTCTCAATGCGACTGGGTGTTGACCCACGTAAAGCTGATCAACTCGTCCGCGGAACCGTCAACCTCCCGCACGGAACCGGCAAGACAGTACGTGTACTCGTCTTTGCAAATGGCGAAAAGGCCGATGAGGCGCGCGCAGCTGGGGCAGACTTCGTTGGCTCCGATGACCTCATTGCCAAGGTCGCCGGCGGTTGGACTGATTTCGATTCGGCAGTGTGCACACCAGATTTGATGGGCAAGGTGGGAACACTGGGCAAGGTGCTGGGGCCACGCGGTCTCATGCCCAACCCGAAGACCGGTACCGTCACCATGGACGTTGTTAAGGCCGTGGGAGATATCAAGGGCGGCAAGATTGCATTCCGCGTTGATAAGCACTCGAATCTTCAGTTCCCGATCGGCAAAGCTTCTTTTACCCCCGAGCAACTCGTCGAGAACTACGGCGCAGCACTCGACGAAATCCTGCGCTTGAAGCCATCTTCATCAAAGGGTCGTTATATTAAGAAAACAACGGTGTCCTCAACCATGGGGCCTGGAATTCAGATTGATCCGAGCCGGACCCGTTCACTGCTCACCGTCGA
>JBDNFV010000366.1:0-1455 GCA_041689635.1 Candidatus Nanopelagicales bacterium
GATTCACCCGCTAAGTTGACCCGTTTAATGACAGCGGCACTGGCTGATGAAACCGGTAATGCTCTCGATCTCGCATTGGCCAAATAACCGGGCGCGTACGAATCGGTAGCCGAAGAAACGGCTACTCGTTTTTAACAGGGACCCCGGGAAGCGCGGTGCGCTGTGGTCGAAACGGCCAAACGATCTCTCGGCCACCAGTTAAACCGCTTGATCTAAAGATTAAGAACCCGACCAGAATCAGACCCAGAATAATGGGTCGCACTCCCTGAGGGAGCGAGACAATAAATGACCCGAGGTCAACACCTGATTGCAATTGCACAAGACCCACGTCAATCAGACTAAAGACGAGTGCCCCGATAACCGCCCCGCTCAGTGAGAGCATTCCACCTAAAACAAGCATGGCTAGGGTGACAAAGGTGAGTTCAATACCGAGTTGCGAGGCTTGCAGGACTCGGTTGGTGAGTGCGAAAAGGCCACCAGCCACACCGGCCACGATCCCCGAAACTGCAAAGGCGATTATCCGTTGGGACACAATATTGATCCCGGATGCTGCTGCCGCAATTCCGTCTTCGCGAGCCGCCCGCAGAAGTCTCGCAGGCTTGGTGCGCTGAAACAGCCAGGCGAGCACAATTGCCCCGAGGGCGAAGAACATGGTCGTTTGTAGAGTTAAGACGTCCGGGATTCCCACCATGGACTGCCCACTTCGCGGCCCGATACTTGACCAGTATGTCAATACTTGGGTGACGACCCCCAGAAGTGCGAATGTCGCAATACCGGCCTGTAATCCGTTGAGGCGCATCAAAAATGGGGACACAACGAGTGCCAGCAGGCCTCCGACAGCTCCGCCGATGAACACGGCGACGAGCCAGGGTGCCTGCACATCAAAAAGAAATGGGAACATGTCCGAGAGCAGGCTGCGCTTTAAGTCCGGCTCAATCGTTAACAGTCCGACCGTCCATGCACCAACGGCAACGAAAGCGATGTGGCCGAAACTCAAAACACCTGATGTTCCAATAAACATTTGTAGCGCGACCACGATGACTAAGTTCACCAACGCGAATTGCAACTGGACCTGGATACTTTCACCGAGAAAACTCGTGGCCAGGGTCACCAAATAAACGATCAACAGCAGGTTCGCCAAGGACCACACCGGGCCTAGGCGCCACCGGAGCGAGGTCTTACTTCTTGCCAGGACTTCGCTCATGTGCGAGCAACCCCCCTTCCCTTGATGAGCAGGCCCGATGGTCGGAAGAGCAAGACCAAAATGACCAGGCCGAAGACGTATGCGTCTCGGAAATTACTGAAATCCTGTGGCAACCAACTCGCCAGCATTGACGTGGCGAATCCGACGAGAAAGCCCCCCGCTAGCGCACCCGATAGTTTGTCAATCCCACCGATAACCGCTCCAACCAGAGCCAGAATCACTATCGGTACCCCAAAAGTGGGTCCGACCGC
>JBDNFV010000367.1:0-2335 GCA_041689635.1 Candidatus Nanopelagicales bacterium
ATGTAACCTGTTCTCCCGAAGCCACTTCAAAGGTTGGTCTTATAGAACTGGGAGTCACACAAATATTGAGGATCAATGGCCACAAGTGTGCAACCGGACGTCTCCAGAGTTCACCTACATAAATGCTGGTGTTGTCCAGAGAGCCCATGGTCGTATTGATTGCGCATCCCGAGCGACCTTAGACCTCGCTCCCGCTTTTGTTCTCGAGGACATCAAGTAGTTAACGTCTCACTAACGTGAAGGAAAAATATGCGAAATTCCCGTGCGGTTATGGTTGCTGTGACTGCTGCAACCTGTATCGCCCTTGCCGGTTGCTCGTCGACAGATGCTTCAATGGATCATTCCACTGACGAAATGGTATCTACGGTTAATGGTGAAGTCCCCCCAAATCCGGTCACGAAAGTCACCTCTTCATCAGTGATACTTGATGTAACAGAAGATGGCACGCGTCACCTTGTCATGCAGGATGTACGGCCGGCGCAAACCCGCGCCCCTATTCATCTGCACCCGTATGGTGGCATGACGTGCGTTGTGAGTGGGGAAATGACCCTGTATTTGGAAGGGGCAGAACCACAGGTGGCTGGCCCCGGCCAGTGCTACTGGATGCCGCCAGGGACACCAATGAGTAGCGTGAACACGGGAGGGATCGAAGCAGTGCTCAATGACATTTTCAATGTCCCAGAAGGGGAGCCCATATGGGAGGTCATTGAGAAAGGACAAGAGGGGATGCAGGAAAATTTCACGACTGGGAACAACGGTGAAAGTGAAAGCCCTACACCCAGTAGGGACGCGAGAGGCCCCAAGGCTGATACCGAAATAGCTTAACCTGCATCCACACTCACCGAATTTGGGAGATTTTTATGGCGAAAAATTTATTCCGTGTCACAGCGACAGCGCTTTGCGCCGTCGCTACCTTGGCGGGATGTAGCAGCGCTACAAACAACGAAGGCCAACCGGTAGCGAATGGGGCAAACAAAAGCGCCCAGGGTGCGACTCAGGTTTCGTGCAATGTTTCGGCGTACCTGACAATTGAGACGGGTGACGGTCGCGCCGACGCCAGTTGGAGGTTCTCCCAGGCCGAAGTTGATGCGTGCCCAACGCTGCGTTGGCGTCTCACTTTGAGCGTGAGTGACAGCCATGGGGTCCCGCACGTCCTGTATGGCAAAACCTTGGCAGCTACTGAGTCTTCTTATCAAATGACGGGGCTTGACAACGGGCGTGAACATCTACTCGCCCTCAACACCGCAAGTAGCGCAGGTTTCCTGCCTGCAGATTCAGAATTCTTTACACCGAATCCATGAGGAGTCATAGTACATGAAAATTACCCGCCGAGTAAGCATCGCTCTCGCCCTTGTTGCAACCGTCAGTCTCCTCTCACCCACTGTGGCAAGTGCGTGCACCCGAATACTTTGGAATGACAACAATCTCGCCGTCATCACGAGTCGAAGCATGGACTGGGCCGGATCGTCAAAGCCAGTACTGACCGTGCTGCCACGGGGCATGCAACGCGATGGTGGCGAATTCGTTGGTAAGCGCGTTGTAACTGAGAATCCAGCGAAGTGGACATCGAAGTTTGGAAGCGTCGCAGTGACGGCACTCAACGCCGGAACCAGTGACGGCATGAATGAACATGGACTTGCAGCGCACGGACTCTGGCTCAATGCCACCGATTACGGACCCCGGGACCCACAACGCGCTGGAATCGCGGTGACCTTGTGGACGCAATACGTTTTGGACAACGCAAAGACGGTCGACGAAGCAATCGCGCTGCAGTCGGTTATTCAACCTGTGGCTGTAAATCTGAATTCAGGTGCAGAAGGCTCCGTGCGAGTCCCGCTCTCACTTGCAGTTGAAGACGCTTCGGGGGACTCGGCAATCATGCAATACATCGGCGGAGAGTTGATTGTGCATCACGGACGCGAGTACCGAGTTCTCGCAAATGACCCACCGTATGACGAGGCTTTGGCTGAGCTCAGCAAGTACGACTTCACCAATGCGACACGTGATATTCCCCTACCCGGAAACACCAACTCACTCGATCGTTTTATCCGCGCTAACTTTTATAGCGAATTTTTGCGTAAGACGTCACCCGTGAACAGAAAGGAAGCGATCGCCTCCTTATTGTCAGTTGCGCGCAATGTGTCGGACCCGATAGGTGCCCCGTTCGACACCCCGGGAGTGGTTGATCAAACCGACTACCGCACCGTTGCGGATCTAACGAGTCGGGTTTACTACTTCGAATTGTCATTAGGGCTTTCGGTCCTGAAAACGGACCTTCGCAAACTAAATTTCCGCAAGGGCGCTCCCGTGTTAGTTCTCAATCCACAGAATCCGC
>JBDNFV010000368.1:0-2815 GCA_041689635.1 Candidatus Nanopelagicales bacterium
CGGTCCGTACCAGCGTGGTCCCTTCGGGCAGATCCCGTCGGGCACGTACGCACCGGCGCTGCAGAACCATGGTCTCTATCTCATTGCTTTCAATTCCTTTGATACCAGTTCCTAGGGCGGCTTCGAGTTTGCGGGTTTCTTCAACCATTGAGCGCCAAGCCCGTGGATCCATTGAGAACCCGTGATCAGGCCCGGGAAGGTTCGTGTCGTCGGTAAAGTGTTTTTCAACAACACGAGCCCCTAATGCAACCGCCCCAAGTACGGTGAGGTGGCCCGGCGTGTGGTCAGACAAACCCAGGGTGACGGTGGGAAACGCCCGATTGTATTGCTGTAGAACTCGCAAGTTCACGTGGTGGATGTTTTCTAGACTTCCTTCGTAATTCGTATTGCATTGCATGAGGACGAGTGGAACTCCTGTGGGCAGAAGAACACTCATGGTGCGTTCAACGTCTTCGAAAGTTGCCGCACCCGTTGCGACAATCATCGGTTTACCCAATGCCGCAATGACTTCAAGCTCTTCAAGCCAATTGATGTCACCCGAACCAACTTTGAAGGCGTTAACAAAAGGGCCAAGGTGTGCGACCGCCTCAATGTCGTACGGCGCCGACATGAACTCAATATCGATTGCTTGAGCGTGTGCGGCTAGCGGGGCCGTCCAATCCCACGGCAGGCTGGCCTCCTGATAAACCTCGAAGACGGATTTCTCCCACGTCGATTGATGTGACCGCTGTCCGCCAAGTGCCTTAAATCCGAAGTCGCTGACAATATTTTCGGCCCGGAAATGCTGAAACTTCGCGCAATCTGCCCCGGCATTTTTCGCTAACGTCATGAGGGATTTAGCTCGATCCAATGAGCCGTCGTGATTCGCGGCAATATCTGCGATGAAATAGGTTGGTTGGTCGGATCCAACACATCGAGGTCCAATCATAAAATCGCTCACAACGTGACTTTATCGGGTCATGGACTTGTATTGATTCACATCCATGCTTAAGGTAAGGCGGTGCGAAGATGTGTATTAATTGCCTGCGCGGTCATGGTCCTGGGATTGTTTCCGGCATCACCTTCAGTTGCCGCAGACTCGGTAGGTGGCACGGCAGCAGCGCAGGTTCGTGTTCTCGAGGCCAAGAAGCAGCGCAACAGCATCGTCTGTCCTACGAAAAATTTCTGGCTGGGGGCAGGTTGGGGGGCCGATCGCGGCAGACGCTCTCATCAGGGAATGGACATGGGTGGCAAAAGGGGAACACCCATATTTGCCGTTGAGGCCGGTCGGATTAATCGAACGAAACGTCAATCAAATGGTGCGCTGCAAATTGTTTTACGTGGCAAGGGTGGGTCAATGTACTACTACGGTCACATGGACAAGGTGTTGATCAAGGCCGGCCAGAGAGTTAAAAAAGGTCAGGTGATTGGAAAAATGGGTGACTCCGGTTCTCCTGGCGAAGTACATCTCCATTTTGAATATTGGAAAAGTGGCAGGGAATCTGCTGCCATCAATCCCACCAAATTCTTGAAGCGGGCATGTAAGAGTATTTAGCCCCACGTTCGCGGATCGAGTAATCCCTCGTCGGTAGAGTGAAACGGACGGAAATCTATTCCCAGTGCATGTGTGCTGATGGAACCGATAATTTGATCAAACTCATTGGTGCTCGTCGGAGCAATTATTGTTGAATCCAACCATTGTTGTTGATTTATGAACTGCAAACAGAGGGCCAATGGACGCACATCCTGCACGTGGCAAAATTTGTGGAAGGTAGTCACAGCTGCGTGTTCAGAATTAGGTGAGAGCAAAATTCCTTGCAGGAAAATAGACCTTGCTTGGAATGCAATCCCTGGAAATGATTCTGCCGCACCTATAAATCTTTGATCCACAATGTTGATCGGGATCTGGGCCGTGTCCCAAATCGATAGGGTTTGGTGTGCACGCTCCAGATCCGAGAGGGCGTACGCAGAGATCCCAACGTGTGAGGTGAGGCCTTCTTCGACGGATAATTCAAAGAACTGACTGACTGACTCAGTTTCATGTTGATCCAAAGTGAACCAGTCGTGAATCAAAAGTGAGTTGACCGAATTAGTCTTGAGCCGGGCCAAGCTCCCACGCAGACTTAGCATTAAGTCGTCGCAGGTGTTGTGCCTGGCCGATAATTTCGTTTGAATGCTAATTCCGGTTGTATCAAGATTCCCAATTCGAATCTCGGCGTCACCATAACTCGCTGCTGTATCCAGATGTGTGATTTGGTGGGCCCGCATTGAATCAAGTAGGCCCTGAACCACGACGTCTGTCAGCCGCCCACTCTTATTTGTGGCTCCGTAATCCAACCCCCATTGGGCCGTCCCAATTGCCAGTTTGTCGGTGTAGTTCACGGAGCGATCCTAGTAACTAGTTCATCACGTGAGCCAGGATCAGGATGACCGCGGTGATAAGCAGCAAGATGCCCGAAGCCGTAAGAATCAGTCGATAGGTCCGCGCACTCATGCGATGCCTGGTCGCTGCAAGCGTGATTACGATTGCAACTTTGGCGCCAACTAAAGTTAAATAAAACGCGACAAGAAAAACAATGGCTTGAGTCGGGCTTTCGCGCCAAAAGCCGATCAGGATTGTTGATCCAGCGGTAATCCAAAAAATCCATGGAGCAGGATTGAGAACGTTGATCAATGCACCTTGAGCGAGTACTGGGAGTCGCTGGAGTTTTGGTGGTTTCTTGCTGCCCATCTGGACTTCGGTGTCACTCATTTTGTGGGCGGACCAAAGGATCTCGAGACCAAATGCTGCAACGACTATCCCACCCACAATTCCTAAGACGGTGATTGCACCGTC
>JBDNFV010000369.1:0-3716 GCA_041689635.1 Candidatus Nanopelagicales bacterium
AAGCCAATCACATTGAACGAGGAATTCGTGTCGAAAAAGGAGGATTCAGGAACAATGTCACCTGGTTTCTTCTGGGTTAACCGCCAAAAAGGCCCGGTGTACCCTTAGAGTCGGGCAACCGTTGATCAAAAATCGAAGGCTAGGGTGAAAGGGCGTTGTGACAAGATGACGACTTTTGCCGACCCGGGACCAGCGCCCCCGGTGACCACCCTTTCCAGCCGGAAAGTTGATGTCGTGAGAGACATTGTTGCCCAGCAAACCACCCCGCATGAGGTCTACTGCTCAAACTCGACCCTCGACGGTGTGGTCACCAGTGTTGCCTTGCCCACCACGAAGTTGGTCTTTGTGAAATACGGCGCCGACGTGGTGGTTTCGGCCCCACCGACCGCAGACAAACTGGTCGCAACGGTTCCACTAGGTCCCATGGGAGTGAGTCATACGGCGCCGGGAATACCCAAGTACCGATCCCAAGGTTTTCTTTTGTCGTCAACCCGCGACACAATCATGCGTCCCGACCCGGAACATGGTGCCTTAGTTTTCGCGGTTGATTCGGCGCAGATCGCGCATCAGGCCGAAAAAGTTCTCGGACACGACCAACGTTTTGGGCAATTCCAATGGCTGCGACGCCAGGCCCTCGTTGAAGAGTCGCTCACGCAAATGTGCACGGGGGCGTGGGAGATGGCCATGAGTCTTCCAGCAAGCACGCCGGAGTTTGTTGTCAGCCGACTGATGAACTCAATGCAAATGAATATTATTAATTCAATCGTTCTTGCTTGTGATCATACGAGTGTCTCGATAAGTACCGAGAACTCCCGAATGTCGCGGCTTATTTCTTGGATCCAGCAGAATGCGGGTGATTGCATCACCGTTGCGGATTTGGCGGCCGAGATTGGTTTAAGTGTGCGACAACTGCAGGCAAGTGTCGCCCATCATTTTGGAATCACACCGTTAGAACTCTTACGTGAAACCAGACTGCGTTTGGTCCGTGATGAACTCATCGCGGCAGACCCCGATGGATCGACCGTTTCGTCGATCGCGTATTCACTGGGCTTTAATCACCTCGGACGTTTTTCACACCACTATTACATCGCGTTCGGGGAAAAACCCTCGGAAACTTTTCGGAGTACCCAACATGACTGATGTCCCTAATATTCTGGTGCTGTATTACTCCGCAACCGGAAACGTCGCCGGCATGGCGCATGCTTTGGCCGAAGGAGCCGAATCCGCCGGCGCTTGCGTCCGGGTTCGCCGGGTTGCCGAGACCGCTCCACTGGAAGCGATCGCCAGTAATCCAAAGTGGCAAAGTTTCACCGACACGTGCACGGATGAGGGCGCCGAACTCGCTGACCTTGAATGGTGCGACGGTATTGCCCTTGGTTCACCCACTCGATTTGGTAATTCCGCGAGCCAGTTGCGAGCCTTCCTTGACACGACCGGTGGGCTGTGGGCAGAAGGAAGCCTCGCGCGACTTGTCGGCACCTCATTTACCAGTGCATCAACCCAGCACGGTGGATTAGAGAGCACGATTCTTTCGATGAACACCATTTTTTATCATTGGGGATCTGTGATCATGCCACTTGGTTACCCGAATTCATTTGTCCAAAAGGAAAGCGGTAACCCTTACGGGGCCTCGCTCTATGCATCACGCGAAAACACTTCGCAGGACACGCACTTACAGGCTGCAAGGCTCCAAGGTGAACGCCTCGCAGTGGTCACTCGAGCAATCATGTCCATCAACAACAGGTGAGGTAATGACAGAAATAAATATCGTTGCAATCGGTGGAAGTACCCGGCCAGCCTCCTCAACTGAACTGGCGTTGCGCGTCGCTGGCAGGGCCGCGGAGCAGGCGGGTGCGCGCGTGACGTACGTGACCGGCGCGGATTTGATCCTGCCCATGTACGACCTCAACGAAACCGCTCGACACCCGGTTGCACAACACCTCATTGAAAGCGTCCGTCACGCCGATGGTGTGATCTTGGCGAGTCCGGGTTACCACGGCGGCATGAGTGGGCTGTTCAAAAACGCGATAGATTATTTGGAAGATTTGCGGGAGGACGACCGCCCGTATCTGCACGAACGCGGCGTCGGTTGCATCTCCACCGCATACGGCTGGCAGGCGGCTGTGGCCACGTTGCAGCAATTACGTCAGATCACCCATGCACTCCGTGGGTGGCCAACTCCGGTGGGCGCGACAATCAACTCACTCGCTACCACCTTCGATTCTGATGGTGGATGTTCTGATGAATCTACCAAGACAACACTTGACATGATCGGCCAACAAGTTGTGGAGTTTGCCCAAAAGTACAAGTAGGTTTCCGGGTAGGCTGCTCGAGTGTCTTCGGCTATCGGTGAAAATCTAGATGCGATCGCTCTCCGCACGTCGCGCCCGCAGTCGCTTATTTTCACGATCTATGGCGCCTACAGCAGGTCCCTTGGCGGTTGGATTGCGGTTGCAACCCTGGTTAAATTGCTGCGAGAAATGGACATTGAAGGCAACGCGGTCCGAAGTGCGCTCTCCCGACTGAAACGACGCGGTGCCTTAATTTCCGAATCCCGTGATGGCGCGGCCGGATATGCATTAAGTGAGAGTGCACGCAAAGCTTTCGATACCGGGGATGCGCGGGTCTTGGAAAGACGGCATCCCGATGAAGAAACTCGTTGGATTCTGGTTGCCTTTTCCATCCCGGAGAAATCCCGCGACCTGCGTTACCGACTTCGATCGCGGCTGACCGGCGTTGGTTTTGGTCAGGTAACGGGTGGGCTGTGGATCGCCCCCGCATCACTGCGAGCGGATGCGCAATTGGCCATCGATTCACTCGGGATCGGTCACTACGTCCACCTTTTTGAAGGGGACCACCTCAATGAATCCGCCCCCGGGCCAGGCTCGGTCGACCAGTGGTGGGATCTTCCCGCGATCGAAGAAAAATACGATCAGTTCATTCGAGCTTTTTCGATGCTGCGGAGCGCTTTTGAGTCGGGTGGCGAAAGCGTCACCCCGGAGAATGCGTTTCGCAACTACACCCAAATCCTCACGGCATGGAGACCACTGCCCTATTTGGACCCGGGATTGCCAAATTCGCAGCTACCGGCTTCTTGGAATGGAGCCACCGCGACTCAATTATTCTTTTATTTCCACGACCTTATGGCCGCACCAGCCCAGGCACACGTTGGCGCCAGCGCCGACTTTGATCAACAGGTCCGGAAAGTCACCGGCTGAACTTAGGTGGCGATTTTTGCTACCAGGGCGCCACTTGCTCCGCCGACGCCGCCACCGGGCCAGGTGCCGGCTCCGCAGATGTAGAGGTTATTAACGGGAGTCCGGTGACGACCCCAACCCGGAACGGGGCGAAGAAAAAAGAACTGCGCCGGGTGGTGACTTCCGCCGAGTGAATCGCCCTGAATCAAATTCGCGTTATAGCGCTGCAGATCGGTTGGACTTAATACCGCTTGTCCGATAATTGTTTCCCGCAGGCCGGGGGCGTAACGCTCCAACAGGTCGATGACGTGCTCGGCGTAATCGCCCGCGGCCTCATCCCAGCTCTGTCCATTTGCGAGTTCCAGTGGCAGCATGCGAACTTGAACCCACAGTGTGTGCTTGCCTTCCGGCGCTCTACTGGGGTCGGTCACGGTTGGTTGACCGACAATGAGTGTTGGATGCTCAGGCAATTCACCGGCCGCGGCACTTGTGTACGTTCGTGCCATGTCATCAACGTAG
>JBDNFV010000370.1:0-9160 GCA_041689635.1 Candidatus Nanopelagicales bacterium
AATACCTTGGCTGAATCAATCACGAGCGGCTCATTGACCTGCACGAGATGCCTGGTTGACCCTTCTTCACCAGGGCGATCGACCACCATATTGGCTTCAAAAAGTCTCGGCGCTCCTGCCTGGGCATTGCCGCGCTCAAATTCAACATTAAAACTCGCTAGTGTGAGGGAGAACTCTGGAAGACTCTCCGCCGATGACAGGCGACCGCCACCCCATGCGTCGTATTGGGTCAAAGTATTGGAAAACCCTTCGCCTTCCCGCACGATCACGTTTCCACGCCAGCCAAAGAGTCCCCCAATTGCAACACCTACCAAAATCAGGATCAAAGAAAAATGGAAAACAAGGTTTCCGGTCTCACGCAGATAACCCTTTTCTGCTGCAACCCATCGGCCACCGTCGGCATCTTGTCCAACCACCGTTCGCCAGCGATCCTTTTTCAGCAACGCGAGGGCGTTCTCGATAACTGTTTCAGATTCAGCCTCGACTTCAAGGTCACTTCCACCGAGTCGAGAAAGATTTTTAGGCGCGGCCGGTGGCTGTGATCGCATTGCTTTCCAATGCACACCGAGCCTTGGCACAACACAGCCAATGAGTGAAATAAACAGCAATATGTAGACGGCCGAGTACCACGGTGAACCAAAAACATCAAACAGACCAACGGCATCAAAGATCGGCCCAAATGTCGGGTAGTCGGTAATCCACTGGTCAACCAAGATGGGGTTCACTCCACGCTGGGGAAAATAAGAACCAGGAATACTGACAATTGCCAGTAGGAACAGCAAAATCAGTGCGGTCTTCATGCTGGTGAGCTGCCGCCATAACCACCGGAAAAATCCGCGTTGTGACATGGGAGGTAGGGAAATACTCATTAAATCACCGTTTCAAATCCAGGTATTGACACCCTGAGCCAGATGGTGAAGTCGGCCCAGACCCCCGTGACGAGGAGTAATCCGACAATCACCAACATGGCGCCGCCAATTCGCATAATGGCAAGATTATGCGTTCGCAGAAATGTGAGCGCCCGTGCGGTCCGAGTAAAAAATAAACCGAGCAGAATAAATGGCAAACCCAGTCCGAGCGAGTAGACCAGCGAAAGCAATGCGCCGCGGGCTGCGCTCGCCTCGGTGAATGCCAGCGTCTGTACCGCCGCGAGGGTTGGGCCAATACAGGGTGTCCAGCCGATACCAAATGCAATTCCAAGAAGGGGTGCGCCGGCAACACCCCACTTAGGGACATGGTGAAAGCGATATTCGCGCTGCAAACCGGGAATAAGACCCATGAAGGCCAATCCCATGGCAATCACGAGGACACCGAGAATGCGATTAAGCCAGTCCGAGTATTCGAGTAATAGTGAGCCCATGCCACCAAAAAGCGCACCATAAGAAACGAATACAACGCTGAAGCCAAAAACAAACAGGACACTGCCCAGCAGGACGCGACCCTTACGACCCTCGTTTAACTCGGCTCCCGTCAAGCCGGTGATGTAACTGATGTAACCGGGGGCGAGGGGAAGTACACACGGGCTGACAAAAGCCACTATCCCTGCGGCAAATGCGATCAGCATTGCAAGGATTAGGGACCCACTATTGATAACGGTAGAAATATTATCCACTCGACATTCCCGATTCGTCCAATAGTGGCTCGATCATTGCTCGCAATGTCGCCGCCGTTACCGTGCCGAGCGCCCGGGAGGCAACCATGCCCTGTTGGTCAATCACAATTGTTGAAGGGATCGCTTGAGGTGGCAGCGAATCATTAAAAAGTAATTGGATGCGTCCGTCAGTGTCCACCAAGGACGGGTAGGTCACACCGTAATTTCGGATAAATGCCTGCGCTGCCGCATTTGAATCGCGGGTATTAAGTCCAATGAATTGGACGCCTTTGTTATCAAATTGGAGGGCTACCTCTTCCAGTGCCCCAGCTTCCGCCCGGCACGGAGCACACCATGAAGCCCACACGTTGAGAACCACAACCTGACCGGCAAAGTCAGAGAGCGCCAGTGGATCACCATTGAGATCTACCCCGACGGCATTTGGGGCGAGGGTTCGTTGTGCGGGTTCCAAAATAACGACCGATCCGTCCCCTGAAACGAAGCCCGCCTGCGTCTCTGGAGTTGTTGAACACGCCGTTAGGCCTAGGGTCAGCAAGAGCATCGCAATCAAGCCGGAGCGAGGAAGGACGTGCATGGTTACATGTTAAGCGCCAGCGATCTTGCTGGCCTTTCCAAGTAGGTCCCGCGAGGGTTCCGAGTACGTAATAGCAATCAGACCTTGGTCGTCAAAGGTCAAAGAAGTCAATGACGCTAGCGTGCATTGACGGGAGCGGGGGTCGTGCCAGAGCCTCCGATTTTCGGCCGCCAGCCGGGCTACCCAGATCGGCAACTGGTGACTCACGAGCACCGCTTCACGGCCCTGCGCCATCAACCGCGCAGACTCAATGGCGGCGCTCATTCGGGTCGCGACGATGTCGTAAGGCTCACCCCATGAGGGTTTGAACGGATTCCACAGGTGACGCCATGTCTTTGGTTGCTTGAGTACACCATCACCCACACTTACCCGTTGACCTTCGAAGATGTTTTCCGCTTCGATCAAATCCGGGTTAGTGACAATCTCGAGATCGTGATTGTTCGCAATCGGAGCCGCGGTCTGTTGCGCTCGTTCCATGGGTGAAGAAATAACGGTTGCGATATCACGATTGGCCAGTGCGGCTACTGCGCGATCGGCCATTTCCAGACCGAGGTCACTGAGAAAGTAGCCCGGGAGGCGACCGTAAAGCACGCCTTCCGGGTTGTACACCTCGCCATGCCGGAGTAAATGAACGGTGGTGTGAGCTGATGCCGCCGACACTCGTTTTACTTCGTGCTCTTGCGCCGGGCGACCGGCCTGCGACGACTCGGACGCCAAGACACTTCACCATTTGCCAGCGCTGCGTCGCGCAGACTCTCCGCATGAACCGAGAGTGCGTCAACCAATGCCAATGGCGTGTTGACCTCAGCGAGAACATCGACCCGTAGGCCGTGTTCGGCTGCCGTCTTCGCAGTCTGTGGACCGATGCAGGCAACCACCGTTGTCGCGTGTGGTTTACCAGCAATTCCAACCAGATTTCGGACGGTACTGCTCGAAGTAAACAACACCGCGTCAAAACCGCCGGTCTTGATCGCTTCCCGGGTGTGCGCGGGGGGCGGAGCCGCACGAACCGTCCGAAATGCCGTGATGTCTTCAACTTCCCAGCCAAGCTCGGTTAGTCCAGCCACCAAGGTGTCCGTTGAAATATCGGCTCTCGGTAGAAAGATCCGATTGATTGGATCCGTGAGACTGTCAAAGGGAGGCCATTCCTCCATTAACGCCGTCGTATTTTGCTCACCCGGTGGAACCAAGTCTGGTTTTACCCCGAACTCGATCAAAGCGGCGATCGTGGAAGCGCCGACAGCCGCCACCTTCAGCCCGGAAAATGAGCGGGCATCGAGACCATATTCCTCTAGTTTTTCTCGAATTGCCCGGACCGCGTTGAGTGAGGTGAAACCAACCCACGCGTAACGACCGGAAACCAACCCGTTGACCGCCCGGTCCATTTGCTGTGGAGTTCGGGGCGGCTCAACCGAAATGGTTGCAACTTCGCTGGGGACTGCTCCATGGGCCTTAAGAACCTGAATCATTTCCGCGGTGTTGTCTTGGGTACGAGGGATTAATACTCGCCAACCAACCAGTTCCTTTTTTTCAAACCAGTTGTACTTCTCACGTTGGTCGATGACGTCACCGACCACAACGTAGCCCGGTCCGCAATCTTTCGAACCCTTCAGCAATGCGCCAACTGCGCCAAGGGTAGAGACAGTGGTTCGCTGGTCAACCGTTGTTCCGTTACGGGTAACAGCGATTGGGGTGATCGGATCTCGTCCGGCCTTTACAAGTTTGTCTGCGATGGTGCTGGCTAAATCACCGCCTTCAAGGAAAACCAGGGTTTCACGCGGGTTGATTAATGTTTCCCATTCAATCCCGGAGTCTTGGGCGTTCAGGATTCGTACCTCGTGGGACTTCCCACCGGTGAGGTTAAATCCCGCGAACGCCGGGATTCCCGTTACCTCACTGACTCCGGGGACGATTTCAAAGTTGGCATGTGAGCGCCGAAGCGCTGAGATTTCAGGGATCAAGCGACCCGAGACAATCGGATCTCCGAAAACCAAACGGACAACTAACTTCGCTTCACGAGCGAGTTCCAGAACTAACTTGGCGGCCTCGGCTGGTTCAAGTTCAATGTCGTCTTCGCCAAGGGTACTTACAACTTTATCCTCATTGACGTACGCCAATGCGATGTGGAGGGCCTGCGAATCAGCAACAATCCGTTCGGCGGACGTCAGCAAACGAACGGCACGCACGGTCAGCAACTCAGGATCACCGGGGCCGGCCGCAATAAAAACTATGGACCCCAGGGCCGCCTTTTTGCGCGGAGGCGTGGGCGCAACCTGCACGCCTTCGATCGCTGCGGGCTTCTCTGCGCTCTTCACTGTTGATTTTTTCTCTGTTGTCACTTCGACTGCCTCTTTTATTGGTGTTGTGCTGGACGTTAACTTTGTATTTTTTGTTGTTGGGCTCATGCAATCTCCGCGCGGCTTTGTTGCTCAAGCGAGTTTGGGTTTAAATCGGATCTTTTGTCGTGAAAAGCGAGTATCTGAAGTTCAACGGCGAGATCCACTTTTCGAACTTCAACCTGCTCGGGCACATTGAGTTCGACCGGCGCAAAGTTCAGAATGCTCACCAGTCCTGACGAAATCATGAGGTCGGCAATCTCCTGCGCCGAATCCGCCGGAGTCGTGATGACCCCGATACTGACATCATTTTGGGAAACCACGGCCGGCAACTCGCTCATCGGCAGAACAGTAAAAGTTTCTTGCCCGCACATGATTGAGGTACCTACTAATTCATGATCCCGGTCAAATATTCCTACGATGTGGAAACCACGCGCTCCGAATGCGCGATATGAGGCAAGGGCCCGCCCTAAATTGCCCATGCCAACGATCACGATCCCACGTGACCTGGTTACCCCGAGTTCGCGGGCAATTTGGAAGGTGAGATAGGAGACGTTGTAACCCACTCCTCGAGTTCCAAAAGATCCGAGGTGGGAAAGATCTTTGCGCAATTTAGCCGAACTCACCCCGCACGCGGCTGCAAGTTCTTCGCTGGCGATGGTGGTGACCTCTTGTGCGCCAAAGCTTGATAGCACCCGGTGGTAGATAGGCAACCGGGCAATGGTCGCAGCCGGAACGCCACCGGGTTTGCGGCTGGGAAGGGTCACTATTCTTACCTTTGGTCAAAAAACATGGGGGTGACATGATCAATCGTGATTGCGGCCTTGTGAAGAAGACGAACTCTATTCACAAGGGTCAACAGATATCAAATATTAGCGGACACAGGTGTCCGATAATCGAATTTTTAATGGGAAAGCTTGTCAAATAATCGATCTCGGTTTACCCGCCAAAAATCAAAGGGTTTCCCGTCGACCAGAATCACCGGGATCTTTTCCCAGTAGAGGTCGGCCAACTCTGGGTCGTCGGTGATCCAGAGCACGTTAAAACTCTGACCAAGTTCAGCACAGACTTGGGCGACGACCTCAACCGCCTGCTCACACAGATGGCAATCGGGCTTACCAACCACCGTGACGCGCGGTGAATCAGTCAACCGTGCCCACTTGACCTGATTCAGGTGACCCGCCGGTGGCCTCTACCCCGTAGACCTCGCGGAGGCGGCCCTTTGCGATTTTCCCGGTCGCAGAACGCGGCAAACTCCGCACGATCCGAATCTGTGTTGGACATTTAAACCGAGCGAGTGATTCGGCAACTGCCGCCGAAATGGATTCCTCCGTTGCTTCTGACCCCGAAACTAACACAACCAGCGCGCCCACAGCTTCGCCGGTTTCGGGATCCGGTCGACCAAGTACAGCCGCCTCGGCGACATCGGCGAGTGCTTCGAGTGCGGCTTCAACCTCACGCGGGAAAACATTAAATCCATTAACGATGATCAGCTCTCGACGACGATCCACCAAGTGCAGCGCTCCATCTTCATCCTGATAGCCGATGTCTCCCGTACCAAACCAACCATCTGAGTCGGGACCACCATCACGATCGGGCCAATAGCCCAGAAAAACCCCTGGACCCTTAACCCAAATTTCCCCCGGATCGCCTAACTCAGCGTCCTCGCTGGAATCGGCCATGATTCTGATGCTTGTGCCCGCGATCGGAAGACCAACACATCCGGCGCGCGCGCGTGAATCAACAACTGTTGAAGTAATAACGGGTGAGGTTTCGGTCATGCCGTAGCCCTCAAAAATTCGCATTCCGGTGAGCTGTTCAAAGCGATTAAAAACCTCGACGGGTAACGGTGCCCCACCACTTGATAACAATCTAACCGGCCGCATTGCGTTGGCAACACTCGGAATACGTGACCACATTAAATACATTGCGGGTGCACCGGCAACGGTTGTCACGTGCTCTTGTGAAATAACGTCAAGGGAATCAGATGCATCAAAACGGTCAAGAATTACTACTGAGGCGCCCGCTGCGAGCGCCACCGTCAACACGGTATTCAAGCCATAAACATGGAATAACGGCAAAACTGCAAGGACCGTGTCCTCCGCACTCACAATTGGGGGGTTACGCAGTTCAAGCAGTGCCGTTACATTGCTGACCAAATTCGCGTTAGTCAACATCGCACCTTTCGCGGTTCCATCGGAGCCCGATGTGAAGAGAAGTAGCCCAAGGTCATCGGGTGCGATGTCAGCAAACCTCAATGTGACGTCAGGTTTGCGAATTAGACTCTTTATCGAGTCTTTTACAAAGTTCCGAATCGACTCGCGGGTAGAAGAAATTTCCTCGCACAACATTGCTCGACACGACTCTGGCACCGAATCTGCACCCAGTTCTGCGTATTGTCCTGAAACAAGGAGGACTTTCGCCTGTGAAACTTCAAGGATCTCGGTGAGCTCACGGCGGGTGTAACCGGGATTCAACGGAATGGGAACAAGTCCAGCTCGAATAATTCCAAAGTAAGAAACCACGAACTCAATTGAGTTCCCCATCAGCATCGCTACCCGATCTCCCGAGCGCGAGGAAATCAAGCCACCGTCCAATAATGCAGCCGCGGTCGCGCTCACTCGCGAGTCCAAAGTGGAATAAGAAATACGAAGCCCCGTCTCGGCTTCGATGAGAGCGATTCGACCTGGGTCACGAACCGCGGAGTTCGCCAAGAAGTCCGCAACGGTCACCACCTGATTCGCGGTTCCGACTGTGATGTCGGTTTTAGCGTAGTTCACGCACTGAGTTTGGCACATCCCCTGATCCGGGGATAGCAGGTGAGTATTCTGCTTGTGTGTCGCCGGAGAATGCCCCAGAGAAGAGCAACGTTTTAGGGACCTACCGCCAATCTGGAGTTGCCTCCGCCGCCGCCGCCCACAATTCGCGGGTTGGTGAGCGCCCGGGTGGATCTTCTGCCGCTTTCTTCGACGTTGATAACACGATTATGCGTGGCGCTTCCCTCTACCATTTTGCTGCAGGCTTGGCCAAGCTCAAATATTTCTCCGGTCGCGAAATTTTCGGCTTCGGAATCAAACAGATGAAATTCGTGCTTTCAGGGTCTGAGGATTTAGAAGCTGTCGCCTCGGCAACCGAAGCCGCTTTGTCCTTTGTTCAGGGCCGCAGCGTCGAGGAACTCACCCGGCTCAGTGAAATGGTTTTTGACGATCGAATGGTTGACAAACTAATCCCGGGAACCTTGTCCCTAGCACAGCTTCACATTGATGCGGGACTTGATGTTTGGTTGGTCACCGCAACCCCCGTTGAACTGGCCAACTTAATTGCCAGGCGTCTTGGATTAACCGGCGCGCTCGGTACCGTTTCGCAAACCGAAGACGGTTTTTATACCGGCCAACTGGTTGGCTACCCACTCCACGGGATAGCCAAGGCCGAAGCGGTCCGCGCACTGGCGGCCAGCGAGCATTACGACCTATCGACCTGCTTTGCCTATTCCGACTCAGCAAATGACATCCCGATGCTTTCGACCGTAGGTTTTCCCACCGCCATTAATCCTGATCCGGAATTACGCTCCTACGCGAAGAAATTGGACTGGGATATCAGTGACTTTAGGAAACGTGCCCAATTGCGGGCCAACGCTATGCCAGCGGCGGTCACCGTCGGCGGAATTGCGGTAGGGCTAACCGCCGGTTACACATTGGGACGCCTTATGCGTGGTTCAAAAAATACTTGAGCGCTGGGAAAGTAATTCCCGAATTGTTTGGGTGAGGTTGCCCCTCACCCGATCAGAGCATTCAAAGGCATCAATCGGACTTTCCGACTGTGGTGGAGCAATTGGGGCGCCAAACGAAATGGTCCACCGACTTGGAAGCGGGATCAGACCCAATGGTCCCAACGCGGGAAACGTAGGAGTCACCGGAAGATAGGGGAAGCCCGCCCAGTCCAAAAGCCCTTCAACCCTGGCCATCAGCGGATACGCCTCTTCAGATCCAATGACTGCCGTTGGAATTATCGGGACGCTATTGATTGCCGCCAGGCGGGCAAATCCGGCCCGACCGAATCCTTGCAACTGGTATCGGTGTTCAATCGTTTTTCCGACACCGTTGACCCCCTCGGGCCACACCCCGACCAGATGACCGGCCTGCAATAGTTCATTCGCGCTCTCGAAATTGGCCGGATGCACATTGAGGTGCGCCATCAACTCGCGCAACGGGTCTTGAAACAAGAAATCTGCTCCGAGTAGGTGCAGGACCCGGGTCGAGTTGGCCTCAAGAGCGTGAACAACCATGAGGGCATCGATGGCAAACGCCCCGGCGTGATTTCCCACGATGAGTGCGGCACCGCTCTCCGGGATATTTTCCACCCCGATTAGTCGGGTGCGGAACCAATCACGGTAAATGGGTTCAAGGACGCGGTCTAAGAGGCGACGTTCCACAAAACCCGGGGAGCGGGCCTGCCGATCCGCAAGATTATGCATGACATCCGCCTCGAACCGAAGTCCCAGTGGCTACTTCTTGTTTCTGCGCTGGACTCGCGTACGACGCAATAGCTTGCGATGCTTCTTCTTAGCCATCCGCTTGCGACGCTTTTTAATTACTGAGCCCATTAATTAATCCCTTACTTGAAGTAAATGTCGTGAAA
>JBDNFV010000371.1:0-1637 GCA_041689635.1 Candidatus Nanopelagicales bacterium
GCTGCGCAAGGCGTATCGGCCAGGGATTCTTACTGGTGGCGCTAAGTTTGTGAAAACCGCGGTGGATCCGGATGAAGCACAGATGCTGGGCAGTCGTGAGTTTTCGGTGGAAGAGATTGCGCGGATTTTTCGGATTCCTCCCCATTTATTGCAGTCCACCAAACCTGGGTCAATGTCTTACGCATCCGTGGAAGAGAATTCAAAGCAGTTCGTGACGTACACTCTGCTGCCCTACATTTCAAAGATTGAGCAGGCCTATTCGCCAATGCTGAATGCCGGCGCGTTTATGAAGTTCAATGTTGATGGTTTGTTGCGCGCGAATCTCACAGAACGCTTTGCTGCCTATTCCAGCGCTACACAGGCCGGATATTTGAGCATCAACGATATTCACAAGCTGGAAGATATGGAGCCTGTTGAGGGTGGTGAGGTGTACCGGGTGCCACTGGCAAACGTTGATCTTGGTGCTGCGTCGATTACGGAATTGGATAAGCGGGTGGCAATGGCTGTGAAGTTGGTTCAGGTTGGTTTTGAGCCTACTGCTGCTGCGGTCGCTGTCGGACTTGCGCCGATTGCTCACACTGGTTTACCGTCATCCCAGTTGCAGCCGATTGCGCAAATTGAGCCACTGGATCCAACTGCGGCTTATGTTGTCTGATGCCTTTTTTCATTACGGACAAAGTGGAGTCTTGCGCAGGCTGGGCGGTTGTTAAAGAAACCGGGCAAGTAATGGGTTGCCATGTGAATAAGGAAAATGCTGTGGATCAGATGGTGGCTGCGTCGGTTGCGGAAGGAATTCGACCCGGCGGGGAGCGGGCTGTTGCTCCGATGAAAGATCAGATTCAGGGCAGCGATGCGAATCCTGTTGGTTCTGCTGCGGGCAAAAGTGGCGGAATAGAATTGAGTCCGGCAACCGTTACTGGTTTGGAAAACAAGGTTGCTGATCACAATGAGGCGATGGCTGCACGGGATCGGCCATCGTGGACTCGGGTTACATTGGGTGCTTTGAAATCGGTTTATCGGCGTGGTTCTGGTGCGTTTTCGGTGTCGCATCGACCTGGCATGACTCGGGCGCAATGGTCAATGGGTCGGGTGAATGCGTTTTTGTTTCTGTCCAGAACGGGTGCGCCAGAAAATAGTGCGTACATTACCGACAATGATTTACTCAAAGATGATCATCCAAGATATTCTTCGGGTCGATCTTTTCATGTGGTGGACATTCGTTCGATTGTGGTTCCGGGTTACATGTCGGCAGCCGCTGCGCGTGGATTGGAATTGCGCAGAGAATACGGCGGCGACGGTGTAACGGACAAAACAATTCGTGAAGCTAGGTTGCTGGCTGCTGGTCAAATGTCTGATGATAAGGCTGTGCGTTCTAATGCGTGGGCTGCGCGGCATGCAGTTGATTTGCGGGTGCCACAAAATAATGATCCAAGAGATGAAGGTTTTCCGGGCGCTGGTGCTGTCGCTCATTATTTGTGGGGGATTGATCCGTTAGATCCTAAGCCAGCGGTTGAATTTCTGGCGCGTCAAGTGGAGAAAATTAAAGGTGGAAGGTCACACAATATGAATGTTGAATTTAGAAACTTTGACGCAGACATTGTTGAAGTTCGATCTGCTGAATCCGGCGATGGCATGAC
>JBDNFV010000372.1:0-6299 GCA_041689635.1 Candidatus Nanopelagicales bacterium
AGAACAATGTGTTGCTCGATGAGTGGTGGAGCGCTCAATCCCTCGAACGTTTGAGCCGGGTCGTCGGCTGCGTACGTTGATGGTGAACCCACTTGGTTTGAACCTAAAACCGGCACGATCAAACTGGCAGAAAGGACCGCGCAGAGGACCAGAACACCCCACAGAGCAGGTGCGCCACTCTTCGCGTTCAACAACGTCCCACACCCTCCTGATGGCGATTAAACGCCTCACCCGTCACACCGGCCCCAAAAATTAACTTTCAGTAGTGTCACACACACCCACCGCCTGCGCCAAACTCCACCCCGCCCCCCGTGTCGGTGAATTGCCTTCATCGAATCCGATCATGGGGAACCAAGTGGGTGTTTGGGTGCGTCCTAGCCACTGTTAACGGCCTTCCGGCTTACTATGGTGGGTGGTTCGGGTTAATGGAACACGGTGAACCGACCCAAAACGCTTCCCACCAGTGAGGATCCCTGTGACAAACCGACGTTGGCCAAGGGTTATTGCCGCCGTCGCATCGGGTGCGATTTTGGCCGTGACCGCTGTCGGCGCAGGGGTTACCTCGGTTCTGGGACAGCTCGAAGGCAATATCACCGCCCTGGACGTGTCCGACCAGACCGGAAACGCGGTGACCAGCACCGATTCGGTGGTGGTTGACGAAACGACGGGTGAAACCGCACCATTTAACGTCTTACTCATGGGCAGCGATTCACGCACCGGCAAGGGCAATAAGGGCTACGGGAGCATCGCGAAATTTGGTTCGGCCGAGCGCTCTGACACCACAATTCTTTTGCACGTCAGCGCAGATCGAAGCCAAGCGGTTGCCGTCAGCATTCCTCGCGACACCTTGATCGACCTGCCAACCTGCAAAGATGCGAATGGCGACAGCGTCGAGGGCGGTAGCGGAAAATTCAACGAAGCGATGTCCCGTGGTGGTCCCGGCTGCACCATCAAAGCTGTCGAAAACATGACGGGCATGGCTATTGACAACTTCATGGTCGTTGACTTCGGTGGTTTCAAGGCAATCACCGAGGCCGTTGGGGGCGTGGAAATTTGTCTCAGCGAGCCGGTCAACGATCCCCTGAGCGGTCTCAAACTCAGCGCGGGCAAGCATACGATTTCGGGTGAAGAAGCTCTTGCCTTCGTGCGAGCTCGCAAAACATTGGGTGACGGCTCCGACACTTCTCGAATCAGGCGCCAGCAGGCATTCCTGTCGTCAATGGCCAACAAAGTTATTTCCAGCGGAACCCTGCTTAACCCGGTGGCGCTCCTCGGAGTGCTTAATGCGGCAACCGAGTCCCTGACCGCAGACCCGCAGTTGGCCAATATTGACAACCTTCGCGAACTCGCGATCAGCATGAAAGATTTGCGACCGTCAAACATCACGTTCACCACGATGCCGTGGTACCCCGCTGGCGACGGAGCCAATGTTCTCATGAATAAAAAGAAGGCCAGGCCGCTACTTAACGCCCTGAAAAATGACACCCCGTGGCCGCCCAAGGCTTCCAATGATCAACCACTGTTGCGAACCGTTCCTGAGAATATTCGAGTTGAGGTAATTAATGGAACCGGTGTTAAGGGCGCCGGAAAAAGCGCGAAGAAAGCACTGCGCGAACAGGGTTTCATCGTGGTTAACGTGAAAAATGGTGACCCGGTCGCCGCAACCACGCTTATCTATGACCCCGAGTGGGATAACTCGGCAAAAACATTGGCCTACTCCGCGAGTGCGACGGTGCAGGAACCTGCATCGGGCACCGGGTCAACACTCCAACTTGTCATTGGTCCAGATTTCACCGGCACCAAACCCGTACAAATCAGTGAGGCGCTGAAGGACAAGACCGCCAATATCAATACCGCTGACGAAAGTTACTGCGCTAGTTAAATCAACTTTCGTTCAAATAATGGGTGGTCGGCCGGCCTTGGTCATGGCCCAAACTGTCTTCCACTTCATGCTCTTGCGCCCGCGCGGTCGCACGGACATTCCTTCACGCATGCCCGCGAGCCACGCTTTTCGAGCCGAGGAATCGTGAACTCGCAGCATGGTCAATCCCACCCAACTACCAACATAGAGCGGTTCTAAAATGAGGGGCAAGTTGCGGCGCGCTAGCCATACGCGGTTGCGGGCATTCATGCGATAAAACTCCTCGTGCCGCAGGGGGTTGATTACCGGGTGGTAGACCTCGATGTCGCCGGCGTACCACGGAATGAAACCGGTATCCCACACCCGCCACACCAGGTCAATTCCTTCGTGGGCATAGAAAAATTCTTCGGGCCAGCCACCGCACGCATCAAATACCGAACGGCGAATGACGGTCGCGCCCTCCCACAACGACGTTGCCGGCCCTGGCATTGCCGGATCCCCCACCCGCAATCGGGGAACCCAACGCCCTGGTGCCACTCCTCCCGTTGGATCGACGACCCGTGGTTGGACGAGTCCGATCTCGGGGCGGGCCACCAGCAAATGTGCCATTCGTTCGAGGAAATCAGACTCGGGAAGCTCGGCATCGTCGTCAAGAAAGAACAACGTGTCGCCGGCGACCTGGGTCACTCCCGCATTTCGCCCGGCTGGGATGCCTACGTTTTCTGGCAGAGCCATCGCTTTCACTCCCGCCGGCAGGTCCGTGGGGTGCCAACCATTTCCCACCACAACTATCTCGGTGTCAACATTGGATTGTGCGAGTACCGAATCAATTGCCTTGCGCAACTCAACTGGACGCGAGCCCATGGTCAAAATGACGACACCGAATTGCGGCGCGGTGATCGGTGTGCCCATCACTTCAACTTACTTGATGTCATGATCGACAAGAAGTGTCCAATGATGGTGAGCACTCCAAGGATTGCCAGTGCGGCTACCAGAATCCGAGTCACCTGTAAATCCCCGGTGAACAGATCGCCGATTGAAGCGATGAACGCCAGGATCGTGAGTTCAACCGAGTGATACGCTCGGTGAAATGGCACAAATCGGGCGAGGGAGCGAACCCGGCGCAGACCGGAAACGCCAGGAACCCCAACGGATTCCTTGTCTTCGAGTCTGGGCATATTGTTGTAGGCGCGCGAAACATGCACCATGTCATTGAGGGCTTTATTGAACATAATGATTAAGGCGAGCAGCGCGCCGATCAATGGCCATGAAGAGTCCAGCCAACCCGCATCGGGGAAGCCGGCGGCGCGCAAGCCAAGAGCAAGTGGGATACATGCTTCAGCCACATAATGACCGACCCGGTCAAGGAAGACGCCCTTTGGCGAAGATGTCCCGCGCCAGCGAGCGATCTCGCCATCGGAGCAATCCCACAGCATCTGCATTTGACCGAGCAGTAGCGCGAGGGTTGCTCCGGGCATTCCGGGAATAAGCAAAGCCACTCCCGCTAGCGCACCCGTTGCGATCATTAAATAGGTGACGCCGTTTGCGGTGATTGACGTGCGTAACAGCACACTCGTTAGATACGGTGAAATGTCGCGAAGATAAATATCGGCAACCCAGTGTTCGGAGTTCTTTCGGTCCCGAACTGACGGTGGCTGACACACTTCCCTGATCTGCGCAATGGTCGGGTGCGTTTGTCTTTCTGGTTTCATAGATGTGTCACTTTCCGCGCGGACAGGTATTGGGCCGAAGCAATAATCACGCACCACATGAACAACCACGCTACTCCGATATTGAGTGCATCGTAAAAAGCCGTGATTCCTATCAAAGATGCAATCAGCACAATGATCGTGCGACCCTCACGACCCAACGCTCCCCACGTGATCCAGCGGGGTGAGCGGGAACCCGCTAATGCTCGATACAGGTTGTCGTAGTGGTGGAAGGCGACAATGAACAGGTAGCCGAACGCCAACGTGATCCACTGCGGGAACCACGTCATTGCGATGAAAGCAACAATTCCCATTTCGATGACCCGGTTGATCATGGGATTCGCCCAGTTCCAACGAGAGGTTGGATTGCGCCGGAACACGCGGGGTAGTGAATCAAAAATCGGACCGTTATCGAGTTGTGCGGTAATGAGTTCACCACCGACCGGTAATTTTTCCCACTTTCGGGTTCGGATCACCCTGCCAATGAGTGTGTACAACCAGGCTAGAGAAGTCAGAACCAGCAGTGATTCCAGGGCCAACAGCGGTGTGAATACGGTCGCCACCACGCTAAGGATTAGCCAGCGTTCACCAATAGGCAAATGAATCACTTTTTTGACCCAACGCAGACTCGTTCGGCTATTAACCCGCACCGAAAAGGTGGCGGCGCCCTCACCCCACGGGTCACCTGGATCACGTATTGATGCCGGCGGTAAGGCTGCCTCACGCATTTTCTGAATCGCCGCAAAGTTGTAGTCCCCCATATGCCGGGCGCTTTGGACGATCATGAGAACAAGTGCGATCCCCCAGGCGACCTGTGATTGCACACCCGTCACCACGGCGCCAGCGGCCAAACCCGCGTAGGCCGCGTATTCCTTCACCCGGTCAGTTGATGCATCAAGCCAGGCGCCGATCACCGAGAACCGGTGGGTGGCGCGGGCAACCTCGCCATCAACGCAGTCCAAAATCAACGACAATTGGAGTAAGAGCGCCCCAAGAATCAATGCCCAGCGGGTGCCTTGGGCAAAACTCAATGCGGCCGCCATCCCGACAATAAATGAGATGACGGTGACCAGGTTGGGTGAAAGCCGAGCCTTGATCGCCAGAGCACTCAGCGGCTTAGATAATTTGCGGACCACGAAGGTTGAATAGAAGCCGTCATCGACTCGATTGGCTTGCAGCGCCCGAATCCGAGATTCTGGCATGCCCTCTATTTGGGCTTGGGCGGCGTGAACGTCGCTTGCTGATCGAAACCACGGCGCATCAATTAACTCCACCGCACGCACATTTATTTGGGATCTGGTCAGCGCGGCCAGGACCAACTCGGTGACCTCGGATTGACCTGGGCTAATCGCCCCTGAATCAATTGCTTGGGTGAGCTCGCTAACCGCGATGTGCGCGGCTGGGAAATCACTCGGATGAATGCGGATCGCGCCGACACTTTCGGCATTGCCAGCGTTGATGTGATGAAAACTTGTCGCGACCGCACTGACACCGTGATGGGCAATACGAATGTTTCCCTCCCGTCGTGGTCGAACGGCAGCACCCGTTCCGGCACCCGCGTTCTGCGTGATGGGACCCAGAACCAGCGGTGAGATGAGTAGATCAGGTGCCAGCACGATAATTGGTGAACTCGACTGCTTAAGGCTCATGCTCAATTCAGCTAGCACCGCCGACATGTCCGCGCTCGTGTTAATTTCGAGATTCACTCGGACTCTTTACGAAAAAGGGAAGAAATTCCGTCTTTTTTCGTCTGCCGGAACAGGCGCCCGGCCAATGCTCGAGCATGTGGGTCTTCGCGAGAAGCATTGATCACGGACTCGATTGCCGTGACCGCGGCGTCAATGGGGAGGTAATCAACATTGCCTTGGGCTGGGGTGGATGCGATCCGAGTTGTCAGTGCGTCAAGGTTTCCGAGCACCTCAACCCCGGTCTCCCGAATTGTGCTAACGCTTGCAATTCCCACGTGTTGGGCTGCATCAAGGGCCCAATCGGGGGTGTGTAATTTTGGCTCACTTGAATCTGGCTCGCGACCCTCCACCATGCCGAGCGCGACCCCGCGTCGCACGAACGTGACATAGTCGGTCCATTGCATTGTTTTTTTGACTTTCTTATTCAGTCGAACCAAGACTTCTGCTTCGGCAGCCGTCATGGAGCGATTGCTGGTGAGCTCCATCCGGCTGGTTAACATCTCGGGTGGCACTCCAAGAAACTGCGCGAAGACGTCAAACATGTAGTCCCGCGGAACATCTTCCAAAACGATCACGGTGAGATTTTCCGGGCCCACAGCACCGGCCCACCGGCTGATGACATCTCCATGATCATGACGTTTCCAAAAGGTTGGCGTCATTTTCGAACTACCGGGATGTGCTAAAACGTCGGTTAACCACGCGTCATAGGAAGTTGTCATTCCGTATTTCAAATATTGCTGCCACGATGAGGGCAAAAGTTTTCCCACGTTGCGTAGGGTGACCACGACACGGACCGGGCGGGCACCCGAGTCACCCAATGCGGTAACCGCCTCCTGGGCTTGCTCGGAACTTGCTTCGCAGAAAAACTCACTGCTGATGACAACGCGACCGGGGGCTTTCACCGTGCGCTGGGCCAACCGATCGAAATGCTTGCGGTCCATTACCCCGCCACCCTTGTTATTCCAACCCCAGGGGCGGCCCAGTAGGGCCAGTGCTGCTCGGTGCTGGGCCGCTAACTTGCCCGGGTAACGGACATTGTGG
>JBDNFV010000373.1:0-1604 GCA_041689635.1 Candidatus Nanopelagicales bacterium
AGGCCACGGCTATGCGCCCCACATGATCGTGCGCGATTCCACAGGTCAAGTGGTACTCGACGACGCAGTCGTTTTTCTGCCACAGGACGGAAACTTCACCTCAACGGGTGTGGTCAAGGTTCCCGATTCGGATCCGCAGTTGGGGTTTCGAGGACTCTTTCTGCCGACCAGTGCGGTTGACGAAATTCTCGGACCGCACTCAATCTTCCCAGCCCCCGATGATGTTTCAGTCTTCCTCGGTGCGTGGGAGGGTGATCTGGGCCTCGACGATGGAATACCGCAGAGCATTTACACCCTCAACGTCGACGACATGACCCAACTGGGCCTCGAGTCATTACGTGTTGGGCAGAGTTGGCAGTTGCCTGACGGTTCTGGAAGTATCGAATTGGTTGGATTTGAACGTTGGGCATCTTTCCAAATCGCGTCCGATCCCGGCAAAGAATTGGTGCTGATTGCCTCGATGTTGGCAATTCTCGGCTTGAGTTTGAGTTTGTTTATCCAACGTCGGCGGGTCTGGGTCAGGGTAGGTCAGGTTCCTGCGCAGGGCTCGACAGGCAGGGTTAAGGTTGAGGCAGCCGGCATTGCCAAGGCCTCCGGGCACGACGCGACCGAGCAAGTAGACCACATTATCGAATCACTGAAAGGGCCAGCCACCTAATGGATTTCGCAAACAGTGTGCAGTTAGCAGATGCAAGCAACAACTTTGTCTACCTCGCCATGGTGACCCTCTTCCTGGCAACGGTTTTCTTTTCGGCCTCTTTTGCGGTGGGGCGCAGGAGGGAGACCCAACATCAGGTGGCTTCTCGGCGCGTCCTCGTTGAATCGGGTGGCTCGCGCGTTCAGGATTCAGCGCCCGCGCTCACTCAAGATGAGCCCGGTCGGCGGGGTGCAAATATTGGCATGTCGCTCACGTGGCTCTCCGCGGGAATGCTGCTGGTCGGCGTCGTACTGCGCGGGATGTGGGCGGGTCGAGTGCCCTGGGGCAACATGTACGAGTTTTCGATCTCCTCAGCACTAGGCATTCTGGCTGTTTTTTTGGTGTGGTCAACCCAGCGGGACCTTCGCTGGTTGGGTCTGTTTGTCACCCTTCCCACCCTGTTAACCCTTGGAGTGGCCGTCACGCTCCTGTACTCCGAGGCGGCCCAACTCGTGCCGGCTCTGAACTCCTACTGGCTCGTGATTCATGTCCTGGCAGCGATCATTGGCGGCGGCGCTTTCACGGTTGGCGCGGCAACAGCAGGACTGTCTTTGATTGCGGACAAGGGTTGGTTTAAGCAGCTCCCACCGCGAGAGAAACTGGAAGGGCTCACCCACAAAGTTATTGCCTTCTCCTTTCCCATCTGGACGTTTGCGGTTGTCGCTGGGGCGATTTGGGCCGAAAATGCGTGGGGTCGTTACTGGGGTTGGGATCCAAAGGAGACCTGGGCGTTTATTACCTGGGTGATTTTTGCCGCTTATCTGCACGCTCGCTCCACCGCAGGTTGGAAACACCAGAAGGCTTCCATTATCGCAATCGTTGGTTGGCTATCATTCTTGATTAACTACTTCGGGGTAAACATCTTCATTAATGGTCTGCACAGCTACGGCGGGCTGTGACGCCAGTC
>JBDNFV010000374.1:0-1282 GCA_041689635.1 Candidatus Nanopelagicales bacterium
CCGGGGTGACGAAGCAATCGCCACCGGCGCTAAGACAATCGCCGTTGCCTGTCCATTCTGTTCCGTCATGTTGCATGACGCTGTCACCTCACGCCAACAAGAAGGCCTCGCCGAGGGTGTGGTCGTCTCGGACATTGCAACTCTGCTTTTAGAGGCAACCAGAAAGAAAGTACTGAAATAACAACGCAGAACTCTTAATTATCGACTCACCCGCCGCCTCAGTTCTCACCGCGACACGTGCGCCTTCATTCTGTTAATGTGAAGAAGATATGCTTTTTCTCGTCAGTCGATTGCGAACTAGGTGATTTAACTGCTCCACGGCGCCCAAGGACGAAAAGGAGTCCGCGAACTAGCGGTCCAAAAGTTGCCTCATCCACACTGGAACAAAATTCTCACCGCATGCACCACACTTTTATTGGCCCTTGGATTGTTATCCGCCCCTTCGCCAGTTTCCCCGATCAATGACCGTGCCAGAGGTAGTTAGCTAAAAACTCGCTCCAGCATCAGGTCAATTAGTGCGACCCAATCGTCATTGTTGTACTTGACATCAGAAACGTCATTGATTACCTGACCGAGCGTATAAGCCTGAATCATTACTGCGCCAGTACGCGGATTAAAATCCGATGACAACCAACCACGATTCTGTGATTCTCGAAATAGGTCCTCGAGCGCACTGGTCAATCGGTCCTGCTCGACAGTAAGTGCGCTGCGGAAACGGAGATTGCTACCAGCCATTCCTAGGGCTCGCGCTCGTTCGAAGCGATTTGGAGCCAAAGCAGGGTCTTGGGTCGCTCGGGTGACAAGCCGAAGGCCATCGATAAACTCTTCTTTGCTTTTTGAATTGTTTACAACATTTTCGATCGAATCAATACTCGAATCAACCAAAATGCCGAATCGACGGGTCATGGCCACTTCAATGAGCTCGCTGAAATCATTGAAGTGGTGATACAAAGAACCTTTAGAAATTCCCGACTCCAACAAGACTTCGTCAATATGCACCTTGTCTGGTCGTTCACCGTCCATCATGGAAATGGTGACCGAGATCAGGCGCTCTTTGGTTGGATGCGGGCTTCTCGTCATGCGAAAAGTGTAGCCAAAGTCAGAGAGAAAGTTAACATTCGATCACATCGACTTAGATCTTGGTGCGGTGGAAGTTTGCAAACGATCGACTCGCCGTCGGTCCACGCTGACCCTGGTAACGCGACCCGTATTTGTCGGACCCGTACGGGTGATCCGCCGGACTCGACAGCCTGAACAGACACAATTGCCCAATTTTCATGCC
>JBDNFV010000375.1:0-1155 GCA_041689635.1 Candidatus Nanopelagicales bacterium
ACGACGGCGCCGGCAACAATGCGGGATGATTTGCGGCAGAAAATCTTGATAAATCCATCACTTTGTTCCTGTATTTTTGCTCTGGCATTGGTTGCAAGTGGCAGTAGGTAGACATCCCCGCGGAAATCACCCGAGTCGAGTTCCCACTGACTGACACCGACCGTTGCGATTTCTGGTTCGGTAAAGATTGTGCTGGAAACGGTACCGAGTTCGAGAGGGGTGAGCGCGTCACCCAATGCGTGCCACATTGCGATTCGACCTTGCATGGCCGCAACCGATGCCAGCATGAGTACGCCGGTGCAGTCACCGGCGGCATAGATGTTGCGTGCGCTAGTTCGTGAGACTTTATCTACTTGGATGAATCCGCGATCGTCCAGATTAACGCCGGCACTTGCCAGATTCAACTGGTCGGTGTTGGGAAGAGACCCCACAGCGAGAAGGACGTGGCTTCCAGATATTTCGTCGCCGTCATCAAGGGTGACGACAACGCCGCTCTGGGTGCGTGATGCTGAAATAGCCCGTGTCTGTGACATGACGTTAATCCCACGACGCTCAAACACGGATTCAATTACTCGGGCCGCATCCTCGTCTTCCCCGGGAAGTACTCGATCACGCGATGACACAAGAACAACCTGTGATCCAAGACCTTGATAGGCGGAAGCAAACTCGGCTCCGGTCACCCCCGAACCAACAACAATGAGTCGGGTGGGGAGTTCATCAAGTTCATAGAGTTGCTCCCAGGTCAAGATTCGTTGACCATCGGGAACAGCAGTGTCAAGAACTCGGGGCCGGGCGCCCGTTGCGATCAGAGCAATATCTGCGGTGAACTCTTGGCTAGTTCCGTCCGCGAAGGTGGCAAGCACCGTATTGGAATTGACGAAGGATCCACTCGCATGAACGATCTGGACACCCTCGCGGACCAGGTTTGCGGTGATGTCGGTGCTTTGGGCCTGGGCAAGTTCGCGAACCCGCGCGTTGACAGTTTTTAGGTTCACGCTGAGCTGGGAATCTGTTGGGGCGGCGCCATTGATTAACACGCCTATTTTTCCGGATTCTGCAACCGCCTGCATTGCATTTGAGACTGCGATCAGTGCCTTGCTTGGGACACAATCGGTGATGACGGCTGAGCCACCAATTCCGTCACGATCAAGGAGG
>JBDNFV010000376.1:0-1715 GCA_041689635.1 Candidatus Nanopelagicales bacterium
GGTCGAAAGCAGAATCTCTACCCCAAGTCCTCGAGCAATGGATTCAAGCTGGTCGGTGACCTGACCCATGCCACCCACGGGGACATCCCAATCGCCGGTGCCGTTCCCAATCACGTGATAAAGGAAACAAATATTTGCGCGCAGATCAACGCCGTGCGCGTCGGCAAAATTTCCGATCAGGGCATCGGTAAAAATAATCCCGCGCAGGACATCGTTTGCTATAGATTTTTCAATCACTTCACCGAGTGGTCGCTCAAAAAAGTCCAGCCAATCCTGTTCGTTATCAATGAGTGCGCGCATCTCCTCACGCGACACCAATGGCTCGGTAAGCGTGGGGAAGACTTTCTTGGCCACCCTCGCAGTCCTGGCATAAAAATCAATCCACGATTGTGAATCCGTTGTGTTTCCGGTGAACTCATTGATTCGCTTGCGCAGTTCGGCCTCGTCATCTTGTGGAATGGCCAGTCCACGTTCGGGTTGCTGCGGGTCCGGGGTGAAACTGGAAACAGAACGTTTGACGGTCGTGAGTTCCATACCGAGGTCGAGTCGAATTTTTTCCGGCAGCAGTGAGACGAGATAGGAATACTTACTGAGTCGGGCCGGCACTCCGGGGAAAACCTCGGCCGAAATTGCCGCTCCGCCAACGTGATCTGATGCTTCGATGACAATGACTTTTCGGCCAGCCCGAGCCAGATAACACGCTGCCACCAGGCCGTTGTGCCCGGCACCAACAATGGCTATGTCTACCTCGGTGGGAATCCCGCTCATAAAACCTCATTGCCTTTTATCTCGTCACCCGTTGCAGGAATGGCTATGCCCAACTGGCGCAATCTCTCGCATGATTCGGCATAAACTTCATCAATTGCCTCGCAGGTGGATTCACCAAAATCCCGTCGCCAGCGACCTGCATGCGCACCCTCGGCGGTCACATGTGCGTTAAACCAATCTCGCATCTCGGCGGAGTCTTCCAGTTCGCAGTGCTCGAGGATCACCTTTAATGATTGGTCACGCGCGGTCACGACTAAGTCTTGCAACTCGAGGCGAAGGACAACCCCGGGCTCGCACTTCTTGATCGCTTCCTCCGACTTGATCGTGCGTTGCTCCCATTGGGATAGCGCCTCGAATACGTCACTTGGGCCAAAGTCTTGGTGCACGAAGCTCGCTGCAACGTCCCTTCCATCTCGCACCACCTCAATGACTTTGTAGTCCGGGTAGATCGGCGCGATCAGATGTGCTTTGCGCACATTTGCCGGAGTCGTGTCACACCAACGCTGCGCATTGCAACCCGAAGCAACTTTTTCCATAATTGAATAGACAAGTTCCCGAGTTGATTGTTGGGGATCGTTTTCAAAGTGCCCTAGGTAAGCACTCGTGGCTTGTGTAACGAACTCCTCGGACATTGACGTGTGCAATCCCACGTTCTCGGCCCGGTAAAACCAACGATCGCGGATGCGCTCAACGGCAAGTTCTGCAGCTTTGTAACCGGCCGGCTTGCCGGCTTTTGCCAGGGCGTCGGCAATGCCGTTGTTACCGGTAATAAAACGAACTTCCATGGGTCGCGTCAAAGTAATTCCAGGGTGGTGGTCGAGAAGCTCACCGACAATTGTTGAACCGCTGCGACCGGTTCCGCCAACAAAAACGGGATTCAGTAACGAACTAACCACGACGCCGGAACAACTTGATGGCAATGACTCCAACAACAACCGCACTCACAA
>JBDNFV010000377.1:0-3913 GCA_041689635.1 Candidatus Nanopelagicales bacterium
CCCATGGGATCGATGTTTTCAATCGAACAGACCACCACCACGTTGTCATTTTTGTCTCGCATTAACTCAAGTTCAAATTCTTTCCACCCGATGATGGACTCCTCTAGCAAAACCTCAGAAGTCGGACTCGCCTGGAGTCCAAGTCCCGCAATGCGAACCAAATCTTCCTCGTTGTACGCGATTCCTGAACCCGCACCTCCCATCGTGAAGGAAGGACGCACAACTACCGGGTAACCAAGTTCAATAACGCCATGGAGGGCGTCCTCCATGGTGTGACAGATATACGAGCGAGCGCTTTCGGCACCGATTTCTTGAACAATTGTGCGGAACTTTTCGCGGTTCTCCCCCCTTTCAATTGCCTCGATATCGGCACCAATGAGTTCGACGTTGTATTTTTTGAGAATCCCCGCTTTGTCGAGTTGGATTGCGGCATTGAGTGCCGTTTGTCCACCCAGTGTTGGCAGCAGTGCATCCGGACGCTCCTTTGCGATGATCAACTCCAAATACTGCGTTGTAATCGGTTCGATATAGGTTGCGTCAGCAAACTCCGGGTCGGTCATGATGGTGGCCGGATTCGAATTGACCAAAATCACCCGAATACCTTCATCACGCAACACTCGACATGCCTGGGTGCCCGAGTAGTCGAACTCACATGCTTGGCCGATCACAATTGGGCCTGATCCAATCACCATGACTGACGTAATATCGTCGCGCTTAGGCATGCGGATTCATCTTTTCTAGGAACCGTTCAAAAAGGTGGTCGGAATCATGCGGTCCTGCTGCCGCTTCGGGGTGGTATTGAACACTGAATGCACTTTGATCCAGTAACTCGATGCCCTCCACGACATTGTCATTCAGACACATATGTGAAATGCGGGCCCGGCCGTAGGCGGTATTAAATTCCAATGACTCGGGTGCGCGAACAGCAAACCCGTGATTGTGTGAGGTGATCTCAACTTTTCCGGTGGTTAAGTCTTTCACCGGTTGGTTGATCCCACGATGGCCATATTGCATTTTGTAGGTCTCTAATCCTAAAGCTCGACCTAAAATTTGATTGCCAAAACAGATTCCAAACAAAGGCATTTTGGCGCTCAGTGCCGCTTGCACGAGAGCGATGGCGCTCACCGCCGTCGCAGGGTCACCGGGCCCGTTCGAAAGGAATACCCCATCGGGTTTTAATGCAGATATCTCGCTCCATGTTGTGTTGGCGTTGACGACATGGACTTCAATGCCCCGTTCGGACATGCGCTGGGGCGTCATGGACTTAATTCCCAGATCAAGCGCCACGCAGGTGGCTTTTTTCACACCCTGCGCCGCAATTACGTAATTTTTCGGAGTCGTTACCTGCTCGGTGAAACTTGCCCCAAGCATGACCGGCGAATCATTTACTGCGGCAATGAGTTCGGTGAGATTCGCGTCGGTCGAATCAGAAAAGACACCCATCCGCATAGCACCGCGCTCGCGTAGGTGCCGGGTGAGTGCTCGGGTGTCAACACTCTCGATTCCCACGATTGCATTGGCGGCAAGTTCGTCGGCGAGCGTGCCCGTAGCCCGCCAATTGGATACGACACGGGATAGTTCACGAACAACAAAACCAGATGGCCACATTCGCCGCGATTCCGAGTCTTCGAGATTGATACCGGTATTACCGATATGCGGGGCGGTCATGACAACGATTTGACCACAGTAGGACGGATCGGTAAGGGTTTCTTGATATCCGGTCATACCGGTTGAGAAAACCGCCTCGCCAAAGGCCACCCCAGGGGCACCGAATCCTTTGCCCACGAGTGAGTATCCATCTTCGAGGACCAGAATCGATGGTTTCGCACTGCTCATTCTGGGCCTGTCTCACTTTCTAGTAGGTCAATCAAGCGTTCATGTCCCTGTACGGTGTCTGCCCGCACTCCTGTAGCAATTCGATACTCCCCCAAGTCCCAAACAAAAACAACGACACTGTTTTTCGCCCTTACACTTCCAGCGACCCCCGATCCCAAAGTCACTTCCACCACGCTTGAACGTGGAATGTATAGGTCCGATGCACCGGTGCGCTCGATCCAGATCCCGTTGAGATCCCAGCTCACCCGGGCACGCGAGCGGGTACCTAGGTCGTGGATGAGCACCTTGGAGAGCCATTGACCGTGCAGCGACGTGCCCAAGAAAAGTACATCAATTTCCGGATCCGGATCAAAGCCTTGCGGTGCGTGAATCATGGGAGCGGGTAGGTTAGTTAAACCAAGTCGATCACCGCCTCGCATTTTTCGCCAACTACGCAACATGAGCAACAGCACACCAACAATCATCAATACCATCGCGGCCACCAAAGCCAGACGTAGTGGCCATTGCGTGACTTCCATGGAGGATTCAGCCAACGAGCTCACCGCCCCGTACCTGATGGACCCCGTTGAAAAAGACGTCGGTGACACTCACCGGCAGTGTCATGCCGGCATACGGCGTATTTCCCGATAGCGATGCGAGCTCGATGGCAACGACTTCGCGAGCTTGATGTGGATCGATGAGCACAATGTGCGCTGGCTCACCAATTGCCAGTGGGCGTCCATGATTCTGCGCCCGGCCAATTTTTGCGGGTGCACTCGACATGCGATCACTCAAAGTACGCCAATTCCACTGCGGTGTCTCTGACATTGCCGCGACAACGACACCCAGCGCAGTTTCAAGTCCAAGCATTCCAAAGGAGGCGCTATCCCACTCACAATCCTTTGATTCATGTGGATGCGGTGCATGGTCGGTTGCCACAGCGTCGATTGTTCCGTCAGCCAGGGCTGCGCGCAGCGCCAGTGTGTCCGCACGCGAGCGCAGCGGCGGATTCACCTTGTAGACCGGATCAAAAGTAGAAACTAAGTCTTCGGTGAGCAATAAATGATGGGGGGTGACTTCGGCGGTCACTCGAATACCCATTTCTTTTGCCCAACGCAGAATTGCGACACTGCCAGAAGTTGAGACATGGCACACGTGTAATCGAGAGCCAACGTGTGAGGCCAGCAGCACGTCACGAGCGATAATTGCTTCTTCGGCGACAGCGGGCCAACCCGCTAACCCCAAAATCCCTGAAAGTTCCCCTTCATTCATTTGAGCGCCCTGGGTCAACCGGGGGTCCTGTGCGTGCTGGGCGATTACTCCGTCAAAAATTTTCACATATTCCAGAGCACGACGCATCAGGAGTGGATCGGACACACAATGACCGTCGTCACTGAATACGGTCACCCCAGCCGCTGAAGCCGCCATGGCGCCTAACTCTGCGAGGGACTCGCCGTGCAGGCCAACGCTTACCGCGCCGATCGGAAAGACGTCGACCAGACCGGTCGCCCGGCCGATTCGCCATACTTGCTCAACCACCCCGGCGGTGTCTGCAACCGGACTGGTGTTTGCCATGGCGAACACGGCCGAAAATCCACCCAGGGTTGCCGCGCGCGAGCCTGAGGCAATCGTCTCAGCGTCCTCTCGTCCTGGTTCACGCAGATGCGTGTGTAGATCTACAAATGAGGGCAGGCTCACCGAACCGCTCGCCTCGATCACGTGGAGATTCCCGGGTTCCACGTCCAGGCCAATCTCGGAAATGAATCCGTCAACAATCCGGATGTCTTGCTCATTTTCACCATAGGGTTGGGATCCACGAATCAGATAAGAATTAAGCGGCACTGGCCTCTCCTCCTATCAGCAAGTACATGCACGCCATCCGCACTTTAAGTCCATTTGCCACCTGTTCGGTGATCACACTTCGAGGGCCATCTGCGACTTCAGCGGTAATTTCAATTCCACGATTCATCGGGCCGGGATGCATCACGATTGCATGCTCGGGTAGCACCTGTGCCCGCGCACGATTAAGACCGAAAGACCGACTGTATTCAAGTTCGCTCGGAAAAAAGGTTCCGTTCATCCGCTCCTGCTGTACTCG
>JBDNFV010000378.1:0-2171 GCA_041689635.1 Candidatus Nanopelagicales bacterium
AATGCGCGAGCAGACCTCGCTCGATCTGATCGTGCTTGGACCGCGGCCGATACTTTAAAGAATATTTTAATGATCGTGACACATGCTGACGGCAGTGAAACGCCGCTTGCCATCGGATTGCCCGGCGATCGAGAGATCGAGGCTCGCAGATTAGAAGCGGCTTTGTATCCGGGCGTCGCCCGTCCATTTGAGGAAGCTGACTTCGCCAAACACCCGGAGCTGATCAAGGGTTATATCGGTCCTGGATCTTTGGGGAAAAACTCTGCAAGTGGTATCGAATTTCGCACTGACCCAAGGGTGGTGCGTGGGACCCGATGGATTACCGGAGCCAACGTGGGCGGCCAGCACGTGTACGACCTTGTCTGCGGGCGTGACTTTGAGTCCGATGGGGTCATTGACGTCGCCGAAGTCTTTGACGGAGATCCATGTCCTGACTGCGGGGAAGCGGTCAGTTTGGCTCGCGGAATCGAGATCGGGCATATTTTTCAACTCGGGCGCAAATATGCCGAAGCGCTGGGTCTCAAGGTACTCGATGAAAATGGTGAACTCATTACCGTCACCATGGGCTCCTACGGAATTGGTGTCTCGCGCGCCGTAGCCGTTATCGCGGAGGCGCATCACGACGACAAGGGATTGATCTGGCCACGCGAAGTTGCTCCGGCCGATCTGTACGTGGTGGCAGCGGGAAAGTCAGATGAGGTGGCGACAAAGGCAGAAGAACTTGCCGCTATCTGGGATTCAATGGGGCTGCGCGTCATTCTCGATGACCGGGCGGGCGTTTCACCCGGTGTCAAGTTCAACGACTCTGAATTAATTGGGGTTCCCACAATTGTTGTGATTGGAAAAGGACTGGAAAGAGGCGTTATTGAGGTCAAGGATCGCGCAAGCGGTGAGCGTGTTGATATTGCATTAGATGAGGCAATAGCTGCAGTGCACGACATATGTACGAGCTAAGTTTCTGGACAATCCTGCTCCTGGCACTGGCGGCCGGGGCCGCAGGCTGGGTTGATGCGGTAAGTGGAGGAGGTGGACTCCTGCAATTGCCGGCTCTTTTCATTGCGCTACCGGCTGGAAGCGAAGTTAACGCACTCGCTACCAACAAACTCTCGAGTTTTTTCGGCACGGCGACAGCAGCGCGCACCTATATCAAGCACCTCAACCCGGACTGGAAAACCGCACTGCCCATGGCGAGTGTCGCATTCGTCTTTTCGGCCCTAGGCGCTCTGACGGCGCAATCCGTTCCCACCGAATTTTTTGGAACCGGAGTGATTGTTGCACTCACCCTTGTCTGGTTGTGGACGTTTTTTAATCCACTCTTGGGAACGGTAAGCAATATGCGTTGGAGCGGACGAAAAAGACATTACGTCGCGGCAATCGGAGTTGGTGCGGTCATCGGCTTCTACGACGGGATATTTGGACCGGGGACCGGATCGTTTCTTTTAATCGCCCTGGTTGGTTTATTGGGTTACTCGTTTCTTTCAGCGTCGTCGACGGCAAAAATCGTGAATCTTGGCACCAACGCTGCGGCCCTGTTGGTCTTTGGATTTTCTGGTTCTATCGTGTGGATGCTGGGATTGCTGATGGCGGTGTGCAATATGGGTGGCGCCTATTTTGGCGCTCGCACCGCTATTCGGCGCGGAAGTCCGTTTGTGCGGATTATCTTTCTCGGAATCGTGGCAATTCTGATTTTCCGTTTGGCATGGGAACTTTGGTTCTCGTCCTCAATGTAGACTCCGGAGCACAATTGGCCAATCACAACTGGAAATCGCGGTGATAATTATGGGAATACCACTCGAGCGCGCACGCGAGACCGCGGAAACAGTATGCGTGAACCTCGGTGTCGACCTCGAGGATTGCTCCATAAAGCACGCCGGGCGCCGTGAAGTACTGACCGTCATCGTTGACAAGGACGGTGGAATAGACCTTGACGAAATCGCGCAGATCAGCACCGCAATCTCAGAATCACTCGATGCCATTGACGAGTTAGAAGAAAACCCGTTCGTATTAGAAGTGTCTTCACCGGGGACAGACCGTCCATTAACTCAAATCCGCCATTGGCGCCGGGCGGTGAGCCGACTGGTCAACGTTTCTTTTACCGGGGATCGCGTTGAAACGATGATCCGCGTTCGCGGCGTTGAAGGCGACCTGGTCAGTGGGACCGATCCCCACGG
>JBDNFV010000379.1:0-2266 GCA_041689635.1 Candidatus Nanopelagicales bacterium
GACGCTGTCTTCCCCTCCGGCAGCGTTTTTCGGATTGACCATTACTTGGGGAAAGAAACCGTTCAAAACATTTTGGCAGTGCGATTCGCTAACGCGATGTTCGAACCGCTGTGGAATAACAACTACGTTGACAATGTACAAATCACGATGGCCGAAGACATCGGTATCGGTGGGCGCGCCGGATACTACGACGGTATCGGGGCCGCCCGAGACGTGATTCAAAATCACCTTCTGCAACTTTTGGCACTTACCGCCATGGAGGAACCACTCTCATTTCGCGCGGATGACGTGCGAGCCGAAAAGGAAAAAGCCCTGCGCGCGGTAACAATTCCCGAAGATATTGGGGCACATACATCTCGCGGCCAATATGAAGCCGGCTGGCAGGGCGGCATTCCGGTTATCGGTTTCTTAGAAGAAGCGGGTATCCCAGCAGACTCCACCACCGATACCTTCGCCGCCATGCGACTCACTATTGAAAATCGCCGTTGGGCTGGCGTACCGTTTTATCTCCGGACGGGTAAGCGGCTTGGGCGCCGGGTTACCGAAGTCGCGATTATTTTTAAACGGGCACCACATTTGCCGTTTGCTTCCTCATCCGTCGAAGAATTAAGTAACAATGCTTTGGTCTTTCGGATTCAACCGGATGAAGGTGTCACGGTTCGTTTCGGATCAAAAGTGCCCGATACGAGTTCGATTCAAGTCCGCGATGTCACGATGGACTTTCAATACGGCGACTCATTCGTTGACACCAGCCCCGAGGCCTATGAACGGTTAATCCTGGATGTCTTACTGGGTGATCCTCCGCTATTTCCGCGGCATGAAGAGGTTGAACTCGCCTGGAAGATCCTGGACCCGATTGTCACCTATTGGCAGACACAGGGAGCACCAGAGCAGTACGCATCCGGTGGCTGGGGGCCTGCTTCATCCTATGACATGATCGCGCGCGATGGACGTACGTGGAGGCGACCATGATCCGACTCGAGGACACCAGTGGTGGCGCCGTCGCGGCAGCAATCTCCGCCGAACGCCACCGGCAAGGATCCCCGACAACGGGCATGGTGCTCACCATGATCATTATCACCAATGAGGAATATCAGGCTGATGCAACGTCAGGCGCTGTTTTCGCGGCCCGTCAGCACCCCATGCGGATAGTGAGCGTTATTCCCCGACCGGGCCGGGGGCCCAACTCCCTCGATGCGGAGATTGCTGTGGGAGGTGACGACGGGCCGGGTGAAGTCGCGGTGCTGCGGCTGCGTGGGGAACTCGCCAAGCACGCCAGCTCGGTTGTTATCCCACTTCTGCTCCCGGACACTCCGGTGGTGGCATTTTGGCCCAGTGATGCTCCACCGATTCCTTTGGAGGACACCATAGGACGCCATGCGCAGCGCCGGATCACTGATTGCGCCACCTGCGCGGACCCCCTCGAAGGTCTTCGCGAGCGCGGTCGTGGATATCAGCCCGGTGACACCGATCTGGCCTGGTCCCGGCTCACCCCGTGGCGGTCCATCTTGGCGACGGCCTTTGACCAAGCCATGGGCTCGGTGACGGGTGGGACCATTACGGCGGAGGACAACAATCCCAGCGCCGCGTTGCTCGCAACGTGGCTTCAAGGCAGCTTTAACGCTCCGGTCGATGTGGAATGGACTTCGACGGTTGGGATCGAGTCGGTAAAAATTGTTACCGACACCGGGGAGATCACGATCAGTCGCCCTGATGGAATCACCGCGACCCTATCTCGCAGCGGGGTGCCGGACGCCCTCATTTCACTACCCCGACGAGATCTCACCACCTTGCTCAGCGAGGACCTTCGGCGGCTTGATCCCGATGACGTTTACGGTTGGGTAATCCGTGCGTACGCCGGAGAAACTGGGTGATCCCACACCTTGTTTATTGTGATGATCTGGTGGAACAGGCAATCATCACCCTGAGCGCAAAACTTATTGGCGCAGATTCACATTCGTTACACCATGTCGTTCTCACCGGTGGCCACACCGGCAGGTTGATCACGGGCCGACTCGCCGACGTGGCCAAAAGCCTGCCTGAACCCGTTTGGTCTCGCACCCATTTTTGGTGGGGAGATGAGAGGATCGTTGCGTCGGAATCCCCGGATCGCAATGATCGCGACATTAAGGTTTCCCTTGGAAAGTATTTTATTGAGTCAAATATTCATCGGGTGCGGTCCAACGATGCGTGCCACACCGTAGAAGAATCGGCGGATGAATACGGTCGTGCTCTCCTGACATTCGGAGCCGGTGGCCGGCCACCA
>JBDNFV010000380.1:0-8975 GCA_041689635.1 Candidatus Nanopelagicales bacterium
ACAGTGATTTGCCCACCTTTGTTCGCAAATTTCGCCAGCGAAATGAGTGGGTCGGCGAATGACATTTCAGTGGCATGAACGAAAGGGAGCTCGGCCACTACACATCGCTAATTGATCTTCTTCGCGAGCATTCGGGGTGGTCATTTTGTGTAACTTTGGCTGATCGCTCGAATTTCGACGTTTCCGCTGCATGCGGGGACCGGTACGTGGCCAATGAACGGATCGCGGCGCAGAGCGTCGCGGCGAGCATGTCCCCAGACGCCCAAGCGGTTGTCCTAGCTGACGAATACTCGACACCTGATTCTGTGCGCTTTGAAGAAGATGTCCGCTGGTGCTGTCAGAGTCAGCTCTGATTCCCATGACCTCATGCAAGTGGCAGACGTCCTCACGGGAGCCCTCGTGTATCCATTTAGGTCGTAGCGCTCGCGCCAGCAGCGGCGACCAACAGCAAAACGAAGGCTGGCTACCTACGTGGCCAGAGAACTGGGGAATCGCTTGCCACTGACCGACTTCGACCAAGCGTGGTGAGCACCACCTAATCGGGAACAAAGCAACGGCCCATTGCCTGAATCACATCCATGATGTACTCTTCCCCTTCGCGGGATTGGACCGCGCTTTCGAGCGATTGAGGTCCAAGGCCCGCTTTTCTTTAGGCTGTACCTGACGGGTCAAACTGCTAAGCACGCTAAGTGATCCAGAGTTTGGTGAACGTGCTGACATGAAACCACGAAAACCATTAAAGGCGGTCTTACAATCTTTGCGGATACTCATCTGAGCGCACAAGATTGACGCGGTAAAAATCGGGCAGCCACGCGTACGTGAAGTCATTTATCTTGTCGAGTATGCCTACTCCAGAGATGATGTCATAGTTGCACGAGGCAGAATGTGAACATGGCTAACCTCCTTGAGACCAAGAGTTCCCTTAACCCCATGAAGACCTACCTTGAAGCGGTCTTGGACTTCTACGCCACTTTGAACCCACTCACTTCCGAGCAGTGGACACTTCCCACTCCGTGTCCCGGCTGGACCGTGGCCGACATTGTTGCCCACACAATTGACCTTGACTCGATAGCCGTTGGCGAAACCTCCCCGGCTCATGAACCAGACTGGAATCAACTTCCCCATGTAAAGACCCCATCTCATCAATTCACCGAACGCGGAGTTGACTACCGCAGGGGGACCCCACCGGCGGCACTCCTTCAACAGATGCTCACGAGCGCCAACAACCTTTCTGACTTCCTCGACACGGATTCCCCCGTGTTAACCGTTCCTTGGTTCAAAGGTGAGCTCACCCAAGAACGCTTCCTTGAAATGCGGACATTTGATATTTGGATTCATGATCAAGATGTTCGGGTGGCCGTCGGTTTACCAACCAGTTTCACCAGTAACCCGGGCAAAGCATCGGCTAAGAAAATGCTCGGAGCATTACCGTTTATTTGGGGAAAGAAAGTTGGTGCACCAGCGAGTGAATCATTAACGTTGATATTTACCGGGCCAGACTTTGCAGGTACCGTGCGGGTTGCTACTGATATCGAAGGCAAGGCGCTTTACGTTGACGAGCCAACCGGCGTCGTGACCGAAATCGAAATTTCTTGGTCTGATTTTGTTAATGGTTTTTGCGGGAGGGTGGACACAGACGTAACGGCAAAACGAGTGACGGGATCGGGTCCTCGAGTAGGTGAGTTCATTAACGCGCTCACTTCGACACCGTGAACTAACGTTCAATTTTTAAGGACTAGTTCCTCAAGGGCCGGGTCCGCTAGATACGTGGCCACACTGGCCAACGCTCGGGAGCCCAGGGCGCCGTCAATTATTCGATGGTCGAATGACAGGGTGAGTTGCATGATCGGCCTGATCACAATGGCGTCGTTGACCACCCATGGCCGATTCATGATCCGGCCCATGGCAAGAATCGATGCTTGGCCGGGGGCAATGATCGGAGTCCCGCCATCAACGCCAAAAACTCCGATATTGGTAAGCGTGATGGTTCCCCCGGTGAGGTCGGTCGGGGTTGCCGCACCACTGCGGGCTTTCTCCATCTGTTCGGTGATTCCAGTCGAAAGCGCTAAAAAGTTTGCCGCGCTTGCATTGCGCACAACAGGAACCAAAAGCCCCGCGGGGGTATCGGCCGCAAAACCAAGGTTCACATGGGGGTGGATGACAACATCGGCGCCTTCAGTTGTGTCGACCCAACTTGAGTTGATGCGTGGGTATTTTTGGGCCGCGCGAATCAGGGCAGCCGCAACCACGACGAATGGCGTAATCCGCCCGGAGTTTGCTACTCGCATTCGCTCCACAACTTCCAGTGTTCGAGACATGTCAACGTCAACCCACTCGGTGACATGGGGAGCGGTGAAAGCCGAAGCGACCATGGCTTCGGCCATCATGCGCTGAACACCGCGAACCGGAATTCGCTCACCGAGTTGGTCCTGTGATCCACGAGGCGCCGACGCATCCCCACCGATCGCAGCATTGACATCTTCGCGGGTCACTTCACCGTTGCGCCCGGTTCCCACCACGGTTGACAGATCTATTGCGTTATCTTTTGCGAGTTTGCGAACAATCGGTTTCGCCGTGACCCCGGCGAGAACTGGTTGTACCCGTTGTGTTGATTCCCTGCGCGGCCGGCGGGTGACTAAGGCGTCTTCCTTGACTCCGTACCCGACGAGAACGGGCTCGCGCTGGGGCTGTGCTCCAACCTCAATTGAAATGATCTGGGCACCGACCGGTACAACCGAGCCAATGTCCTCGTGGATTGCGCAAACTACTCCGGCCCACGGAATAGGAAGTTCAACTATTGCCTTGGCTGTCTCAATTTCAACCACCATTTGGTTGACCAGTACAGAATCACCCGGCTCAACAAGCCACCGCACAATCTCCGCCTCGGTGAGTCCTTCGCCAGCATCCGGTAAATGAAAAATCTCGATGGCCACGATTACGCCTCCATTACTGAATCAACGGCGAACAAGATACGGTCATGGTCGGGCAGGTAATACTCTTCGAGTTTGCTCGGTGGGTAGGGGATGTCGTATCCGGTTACCCGCTCAATCGGTGCCACCAGATTGTAGAAGCAGCTCTTACCGATCCGCGCTGCGATCTCGGCTCCAAGACCCAGAGTTCCCGGAGCCTCATGGACTATTACTAGGCGTCCAGTTCGCGCAACCGATTCGGCAATGCTTTTATCATCAATTGGTGACAGTGATTGAAGGTCGATTATCTCGAGCGAATACTCGCTTGCGTCGGCTGCTTGCAAGGCAGTTTTGACCATGGGTCCGTAGGCGACAACGCTCACATCCGATCCCGCACGAAGGATCCGAGCCTGCCACGGAGCAGCGATTGCTTGGGTTTGGTCAACGACACCTTTATCCCAGTAGCGACGTTTAGGCTCAAAGAAAATTACCGGGTCATCACTGCGAATCGCGGACAAGAGGCAGGAGTACGCGGACTGGGGGTCACTCGGTGTGAGGACTCGAAGCCCCGGGATATGAGCAAAGAACGCCTCTGGTGATTCACTGTGATGCTCAACCGCGCCGATTCCACCACCATAAGGAATTCGAATCGTGATGGGAAGTTTCACGGAGCCATGTGTCCGGCGGTGCACCTTGGCCAACTGAGAAATAATCTGGTCAAAGCCCGGGAAAACAAAACCATCAAATTGTATTTCAAGAACCGGTCGGTAACCACGCATCGCCAGACCAATTGCTGTCCCAACAATTCCACTTTCAGCAAGTGGTGAATCAATAACTCGGTGTTCACCAAAATCTTTGTGGAGCCCGTCGGTCACCCGAAAGACACCACCAAGTTTACCAATATCCTCACCGAAAAGAATGACTTTGTTGTCTGCTTCCATTGCTGTTCGCAAGGCAAGGTTGAGAGCCTTTGCCATGGTCAACTCGGTTGTCATCAGTGGACACCCGAATCTGCGAAACCTTCGTGATAGTCGATGAAGGCAGCGCGCTGCCCATCAAGTACGGCGTGCTTCTCGGTATAAACGTGATCAAATATTGACTCTGGCGGCGGTTCGGGCATTGAGCGAACCGACGCGCGCAATGTTTCCCCCCACGTGTCGGCTTCGGCACCAACGGCATCAAAAAAACTCCGATCGGCGATCCCGTTGCGCGCCAGCATCACTTTGAGTCGTTCAATGGGATCTTTGAGCTTCCAGTTTTGCAAATCATTTTCATGGCGATACCGCGTTGGATCATCTGAGGTTGTATGCGCGGCCATTCGATAGGTGAAAGCCTCGATGAGTGTGGGGCCGGCGCCGCTGCGCGCCCGCTCAAGGGCAGCTCTCGTCACGGCAATCACAGCAAGAATGTCGTTTCCGTCAACAAGAACGCCGGGGAATCCAAAACCGTCCGCTCGTTTGTAGATTGGGCTTTTGACGAATTTTTCACTCGGTTGGCTGATTGCCCACTGGTTGTTCTGGCAAAAAAATACGACGGGGGCATCAAAAGTTGACGCAAAAACGAAACCCTCATGAACATCCCCCTGCGCGGTTGCTCCGTCGCCGAAGTAGGTAATCACGGCGTCTTCACTTTGATCAAGGGTGAGACCCATCGCGTAACCAACCCCATTGAGCACCTGATTACCAATCACAATCGTGTAGGTGTTGCACCGGTGTTCAAACGGATCCCACCCGCCATTTGAAACGCCGCGATAGACCTGCATAATTTTCATCGGGTCAACCCCGCGCATCCACGCGACACCGTGATCACGGTAAGTGGGAAATGCGAAGTCATTTTTCTCCAGCGCGAATGCCGAACCAACCTGGGCGGCTTCCTGCCCTAATGAGGAAGCCCAAAGACCCAGTTGCCCCTGACGTTGAAGGGCTGTCGCCTCTTGATCCAATCGTCTGACAAAAACCATTTCCCGATACAGCAACTTGTATTCGGCGTCGGTCAGAGTAAGTGAATACGTTTCATGGCTAGCCAATTCACCTTCCGGTGTGAGCAACTGCACCGCTGAGTTCTGCAGATTCGGCGACGCTGGGGCAGTTGTCATCAACACACCGATTCGCGCTTATCCCGGCGCGTCCTTTCAACTCCATCTTGCCACCTGCATAATATATTCATGGGGCAGACTCGGGTATTTCTTTTAGATGACCACGAGATCATTCGCCGTGGGCTCGTCGAACTCATTGGATTGCAATCCGACCTCGAGGTTGTTGGTGAGGCCGGTACGGCGTCTGAAGCAATTATTCGGATCACTGCCTCGCAGCCCGACGTCGCCGTTCTCGACGTCCGCTTGCCCGACGGCAGTGGGGTTGAGGTCTGCCGCGAGGTTCGCTCACTCTTTCCCCACATCCATGTTCTGATGCTGACGTCCTACTCAGATGACGAGGCACTTTTCAATGCAATCATGGCTGGGGCATCGGGTTATGTCCTCAAAGAGATTCGTGGCACCGACTTGGTAACCGCAATTCGACAGGTTGCCGCGGGAAATAGCCTGCTGGATCCAGGTGTCACCGAACGGGTCCTGGAACGGCTACGAAATGGGGTCGGGGGAGAAGACGAACTTTCGGGTCTTACCGATCAGGAGAGAATCATCTTGACATTAATCGGTGAAGGAATGACCAACCGTCAAATCGGTGGGCACATGCACTTGGCTGAAAAAACAATTAAAAACTATGTCTCTGGTCTATTCGTCAAACTGGGAATGGAGCGTCGTACCCAGGCGGCGGCCTACGTTGCCCGGATCAGCGCCAATACCGAAAATCGAAACCACGCTCACTAGCGGCCCACTTAGTCAACGTAGGTCCCTGCTTGTGCATTGCACCTGATCCCAAAAATATCCGTCTGACATGCTGCACCGGTGGCAGCTGACGTTCGAGGTGTGACCGAAGCGCCCATCCGGGCCATCATGGGTCCACTTATTACCCTGTGGATTATTTGGGGCTCCACCTACATGGGCATCGCGCTCATGGTGAAGTCAATGCCACCATTATTGGGATCTGGGACCCGATTTCTCACCGCTTCTTTGGTTTTGGGGACGATCGTGGTCCTGGTCAAGGGACCGCGCGCCTTTCAAGTGACACGCAGTCAAGTGCGTGGCGCAGCCTTCATGGGTGTGACAATTCTTGGAATATCAATTGGCATACTTTCGCTGGCCGAGCAGTACGTTCCTTCTGGGATTGCGGCCCTGATTGTTTCGGCCGTGCCGCTGTGGATTATTTTCTTCCGTTTTCGCGCGGGTGACCGCCCGTCCCGAATGACACTCATGGGTGTTGGCGTTGGCCTCATCGGTCTTGTACTGATGCTGCTGCCGGGTGGAACGGAGCCAATAAATGGTGCAAGTAGCACTCAAGTCGCACTCTGGTCCGTGGCCATTGCGTGCGGGAGTTTTTGTTGGGCGTTTTTCAGCTGGCGATCCACGAAGTACGAACAACCCACAGAACCACTCACTACCGCGGTCATTCAACTCGCAGCTGCAGGTTTTTTCCTCGTATTCGTAGGTGCGCTCATTGGGGAACGCTGGGACTTCAGTGTCATCACCCAACAGTCGTGGGCAGGCTGGATCTTCCTTGTCCTAGCATCGGCGCTCGCCTATGGCGCTTTCATCTGGCTGATAAACAACGCGCCGATGTCCTTGGTGGCAACCTACGCCTACATTAACCCGGTTGTCGCAGTGTTTCTTGGCTTGATAATTCTCAATGAAGCAATAACGGTGGATGTGGTTGTCGGACTGTCCATCGTGGTCGGTGGAGTTGTGCTCGTTGTTACCGGAGAACGTCGGACTCGTTTGCAACTTGACGAGCAACCTCAATAAACCGATTATTAGCATCGGTTTCACCAATTGAAATGCGCAATCCTTCGCCGGGGAATGGTCGGACCGAGAGTCCGGCATCCTCCAGAGCTGCGTGCAATCGGTCACTGTCGACTCCAAGTCGCATCCAGATGAAATTGGCATAACTGGGATTGAGTTGATAACCAATAGTTGCCAGTTCGTTGGCAACTCGATCTCGCTCCGCAACAACGGATGCGACCCGAGCAAATAATTCACTCTCAGCATTGATAGACGCGATTGCGGCGGCTTGCGCGATTGTGGACACACCAAATGGCAATGCGGTCTTGCGCAGAGCATTTGTGATCGGTTCCTGGGAAATAGTGAAGCCAACCCGTAATCCAGCAAGACCATAAGCCTTTGAAAAAGTCCGAAGAATCACAATATTTGAATGCTCGCGATACAACCGGATGGAGTCGCTACGCTTTTCGGTTGGGACATATTCGATGTAGGCCTCGTCGAGGACGATCACTATTTCGCTTGGCACGGATTGAATAAATTTTTCAAGTTCAACCGGGTCAACAATTTGTCCGGTTGGATTGTTCGGTGAACAAATGAAAATCACCCGAGTGTCCGGAGTGATTGATTGAAGCATCGCGTCGAGGTCATGGGTTTCGTCGGCTTTGAGCGGAATTTTAATACTTTGAGCGCCGGAAATACCGGTCCAAATAGGATAAGACTCAAAACTGCGCCACGCGTACATGATGGTGTCACCCGGTCCTGCGGCTGATTGAATTATTTGGCCACACAATGCGACGCTTCCGGTGCCCAGCGCGATGTGCTCGGCCGAAACCCCGAAGTGGCGTGCGATTGCCGCCACAAGTTCACTCGAAAAGGGGTCGGGATATCTATTTATCTCGGCGGCAGCGGCGACAATGGCGGCTTGAACGCTTGCCAGTGGCTCGTGGTGACTTTCGTTGCTGGAGATCTTGTACGTGGTGATGTCGGTTCTGGGACGCGGCCGCTGCCCCGCTTTATAGGAGGGCAATGCCTCGAGGTCAGGGCGCAGCCGAGGGCCGTTCGTTATCACGCCCCTAATTTAGGGGATGTTTCCGTATTCCTCAACAGCGTGCTCGCGAAATCGGGCACGTAGTGGTTGGATTCCCTCGGTGGACGGATATGACCGGTTGAGGCCGGACGCTTGGACAGGGTCAACTTTTTCACTTCGGGAGTGATGTAATCGATCGTGCTCAAGAAATGATGGATCGTGTTGAGTCTGGCCGCTCGTTTGTCATCTGCTTCGACCACAAACCACGGCGATTCCGGCGTGTCAGTGTGGACGAACATTTCGTCTTTGGCCTTTGAGTATTCCTCCCATTTATTTATCGACTCCAAATCAGTGGGCGAAAACTTCCAACGACGCATTGGATCATTTATTCGAGACTCAAAACGCAGGGTCTGTTCGGAATCACTGATACTGAACCAGTATTTCCGCACGATGATTCCGTCTTCGATCAACATCCGTTCAAAAATGGGCGCTTGATGCAGAAACCTGCGGTACTCGTCCGGTGTGCAGTACCCCATCACTTTTTCAACACCGGCACGGTTGTACCAAGAACGGTCAAAGAATCGAATTTCTCCTCGCGTCGGCAAATGGTTCACATACTTTTGGAAATACCACTCACCCAATTCACGTTCAGAGGGAGCCGGAAGCGCAACAATTTGGGCGAGCCGAGGGTTCAGGTACTGGGTGAACCGTTTAATCGTTGACCCTTTTCCAGCGGCGTCGCGTCCCTCAAAAATCACCACTATTCGCTCACCCTCGACCTTGGTCCACTCCTGCAGGGTCACTAACTCGGCTTGAAGCTCGAGCAGGGTCTTTTCATAGATGGCTTTCGGAATTCTCTTACTCACGCCAAAATCATAGTTCTCAATCCCTAAAATTCTCAACCAACGGGGAATCCCTATGAGTAACCTAGTGAAATGACCCTGCGAAGAAGAGCGCTGCTTGCTTCCAGTGTTGGACTTAGTTTGATTCTGCTTGGGTTCATTTCGGTTATCACCTCATTTATCTCCGTCTCGGGCTCGCAGTCAAAAATTGACAACCTGCTCACCCCTGCCGCTGCGATGGCAAACTCTTTACTTCTTGCCCAAACCGCCGCATCCGGTGATCTCGCCGATTACGTACTCACCGGAAATGAAGCACCCCTGGCTGGTCATCAAAGCGCTATTTCAACAACGAATGTGATGAC
>JBDNFV010000381.1:0-1147 GCA_041689635.1 Candidatus Nanopelagicales bacterium
GCGGATCATCCATATGGCTCAGAGAAATACGGATCGCGCTATCAGGGGCAGCGCGGACCCACCCCGAGTCGATCATTTGCGAACTTTCACCGAACTAAGATTTAAAACTCGGTGCACTGAACTTTGCACCTCATTGTGGCTACACTCTGGGCGTGAAGCGAAGCCCGCACCCAACAAAAGAGCGCCTCATCTTTGTCACCATGTCCATGATGGACGGTGAGCGGCCCGACAAGGTGCATATTGATGAAGTCTTGTTGGAGTCCGGAATCTCTAAGGGCTCCCTTTACCACCACTTCCAAGATTTCGGTGAACTCATTGAAGTTGCCATGACGCGTCGATTCAGCGCTTTGGTCGATGCAAGTGTGGATTCCATCGAAAGCGTTATCAACAATTCCAAGAGCAAAGAGGAATTTATCGATGGCCTTCGGCTTGTCACTCGAGCGACCCAAGACCCGGCTTTGGCGGCTAATCGCTTTGAGCGAGCACGAGCACTGGGAATGGCTGGTTGCAATCTCCGTTTCCGTAGTGCACTGGCGGTTGAGCAGGATCGTCTGACCAGCACGCTGGAAGACCTCTTTCGAGAATCACAAAACCGCGGTTGGTTGTCCACAGACTTTAATCCGCGCGCTGGCGCTGTGATGATTCAGGCGTACACCCTCGGACAGATTATCAACGACGTCTCCGACGTCAATTACAACAATGACGACTGGATTGCATTAGTTGATTTAATGTTGGACCGGGTGTTCTGTTAACTCTTCTGATTAGGGAAAATCGTTATTTTCGTGCGTTGTGCGGCCGGGGCGAGACTGGTAGCGCTGCCACCAGCCGTGAGATCGTATTCACCGCGAATGCCTTTTGATCGCAGGTAGCGCGCGACAGATTCGGATCGTGCTTTCGACAGGGTCTTGGCGTTATTCACTGAACCTCCCGGGCCAACAAAGCCGACGACGCGAACAAAATTATTCGACTTGGTCGGCAGCTGCTTCAGCAGAAGGTTGAGCTCACCTTTCGCGGACTTTGTCAGAGCCGCCGAGTAAGCATCGAATTGGATGCCCCCTCGCACAGCGTCCTGCTTGTTAGCGGGCTTAATCGCGGGCTTGCTAGTGGGCTTGTTCGCGGGTTTACTGACGGGTTTGTTTGCGAGTCC
>JBDNFV010000382.1:0-2746 GCA_041689635.1 Candidatus Nanopelagicales bacterium
ATTCTTAACGAGAATTCTGGCGAACGAACCATGATCCCCAGCGCTGGGGCCAATGCGGGATTTAATGACCCGCTATTGCATCAGCAATTGACCAGATCACCCGTCACACACGTTCATGTTTCTGCGTACATGCTTTTTCATCGCACCAGTGGCGCAACTGCACTTGCCTACATGGAGTCTGCTCGTCGGCTCGGGGCCACGATCAGTCTTGACCCAGCCTCAAGCAAACTGCTTTTCTCCAACCGCGAACGCCTGATAGCGGCCCTTTCCATGACTGACCTTCTGCTGGCTAACGTTGACGAAGCCCACGAGATCACGAGATTACTGAGCCACGATGGCCAGCACGCTGGTGAAATGGACCTCAATCTCATATCTTCAGCGTTACATCCCCGTTCGCCAACGGTTGTGGTGACCGACGGTGCGCACAGCGTTCGCGCCTTGTCTGATTCACATCACAACTTCACGAGTTCGGTCCCACCCATTGACCAGGTAGCTTCAACGACCGGCGCCGGGGATGCCTTCAATGCGGGTTACCTCAACGCATGGCTCACGGGCAGCGATATCCCGGGTTCTTTGACGGCAGGCACTAGTCTGGCGGCGCGAGTGCTTGGTCAGGTAGGAGCCACCACACTCGACCGTGAATAGGTGCCCCAACGGGTGCATCCAGTGAAAGGATATTGCCCGACCCATGGCCGCAAAGAAAAGCACCGGAAACGGTATCTCGAAAATAATTGACACCGACGTCGCCGATGAAATGCGCGGTTCCTTCTTGGAATACGCGTACTCGGTTATTTATTCGCGCGCCCTGCCCGACGCCCGTGATGGCCTAAAGCCTGTTCAACGCAGGATACTTTTTCAGATGAATCAAATGGGTCTACGACCGGATCGCGGCCACGTGAAAAGTGCCCGAGTAGTCGGTGAGGTTATGGGCCGGTTGCACCCGCACGGCGATTCAGCAATCTATGACGCACTGGTCCGGATGGCCCAATCCTTCTCACTACGACTTCCACTCATTGATGGTCATGGAAACTTCGGTTCACCAGACGACGGGCCAGCGGCAATGCGCTACACCGAAGCCCGTCTTGCCGACAGCGCTATCGACATGACCGCGGGGATCGACGAAGACGTTGTGGATTTCGCGCCAAACTATGACGGACGCGAAATTGAGCCGCTCGTTCTACCGGCAGCCATTCCGAATCTTCTCGTCAACGGTGCAAGTGGTATCGCGGTGGGAATGGCCACCAATCTAGCCCCGCACAACGTGGCTGAGGTGATTAACGCTACGCGTTTTCTTCTGGATCACCCAGAAGCCACCCTCGACGAACTGATGACTTTTATTCCTGGACCGGACTTTGCAACCGGTGGCGTGATCATTGGACTCGACGGAATCCGAGAGGCCTACGAAAGCGGTCGAGGAACATTTAAGGTTCGGGCCCGAGCGAAAATTGAGCAGATTAGTCCGAGGAAACGCGGAATTGTTGTCACCGAACTCCCGGCCAACATTGGCCCTGAGCGAGTGATTGAACGCGTCAAGGACCTCGTCATCAGTAAAAAGCTCCAAGGTATTTCCGATATTGTGGATCTCACCGATGGTGACTCTGGTTTACAACTTGTTATTGAATGCAAGAGCGCCTTTTCTCCCGAAGCCGTCCTTGAGCAACTTTTTAAGTTGACGCCGATGGAGGACTCGTTCAATATCAACGCGGTAGCCCTGGTTGAGGGACAGCCGGTAACGATGGGTCTCAAGCAGATGATCGAGGTCTTTATTGACCACCGGATCAAAGTCGTGACCAGGCGCAGTCTTTTCCGTAAGGAAGTAGCAGCGAGTCGATTACATTTGGTTGACGGGCTGCTGATTGCGATTCTAGACATCGATGAAGTCATTCATGTGATCCGCAGTAGTGATGACACCGCTGCAGCGCGCACCCGAATTATGGAGATCTTTGACCTCACCGACATCCAAACGAATTACCTTCTCGAAATGCCGTTACGACGTTTGACCAAGTTTTCCCGCATTGAATTGGATAAGGAAGCAGATCAACTTCGATCAACAATTGACGAACTCGAGGCACTCCTCGGTAGCGCAGCGCGTCTTCGCACACTCGTCTCAACCGAGTTGGCGCAGGTCAGTTCCGCACATGCCAGTCCGCGTCGAACATTGCTCCTCGAGGCCACCGGCGCCACCCAACTCGCTGCCAGCACATCACTTGAAATTATCGATGAGCATTGCATTGTCCTGCTTTCCAGCACCGGCCTGATCGCGCGCACATCGTCCATCAGTACCGAAGTCACGCCCAGCGTGGGCGCAACCCCACGGACCAGCCATGACGTTGTGGTGTCGGCGGCCCGCGGGACCTCGCGCGGTGAATTGGGAATTCTCACCTCTCTAGGAAATGTTCATCGAATTTCGGTGGTTGATATTCCAGCCATTCCGCCAACGACAGGGGTCCCCGGGCTCAGTGGCGGTGCCCCAATCGGAGCATTCCTGTCGCTGGAGAAAGAGGAAACCCCGGTCGCCGTTCTCAATCTTGAATCACCATTCGTGATCGGTACACGTAACGGTTCGGTCAAGCGACTGGCGTCCACCCACGCAATCAACCGCCCAGTGTGGGATGTCATCACCCTTGTGGGAAACGACACTGTTGTCGGAGCCGTAGCAATGGACGACCACAATGCTGTTGCCTGCGAATTGGTGTTCGTCACTGCCGCTGGTCAGTTACTTCACTTCCCCGCCACCTCGGTCCGC
>JBDNFV010000383.1:0-1110 GCA_041689635.1 Candidatus Nanopelagicales bacterium
CCCGGAGCGTGGTTGCAAAGGGTTTCAACATGTACGGGGAACCGATTGAACTGGTGGGCACGGATCTGATGGCACGATGCGTCCAACACGAAACCGATCACCTCGACGGAATTATCTTCATTGACAGACTTGGCGTGGAGGAACGCAAAGAAGCGATGAAGGAAATCCGTGCCAGTGAATGGTTTGGAGACGACTTGTTCGTCAAAACCAGCCCACACAATATCTCATCAAAATGGATGTAAATTGAAATTAGTTTTCGCCGGAACACCGGAAGTCGCACTCACCTCATTGGACAGCCTGTTGTCATCCCAGCATGAAGTGTTGGCGGTAATCACCCAGCCCCCAGCACAATCTGGCAGGGGACGTGAATTGCGACGAAGCCCGGTGCATGAACGTGCGCTGAGCCAAGGAATTGACGTCTTTCACCCCGTATCGGTCCGTGAACTCGACTCGGTCCTGCGAACTCTTCAACCGGATGTGATTCCAGTCGTTGCATACGGTCAGTTGATACCCCAAGACATGCTCAACATCCCGGAACATGGCTGGATCAATGTACATTTCTCTCTTTTACCACAGTGGCGTGGAGCGGCTCCGGTTCACCACAGCATCTGGCACGGTGACTCGATTACTGGCGCAACCACGTTTCTCATTGATCCGGGCCTGGATAGTGGACCAATTCTTGGTCAGGTAACTCAAATAATTGATCCCAGGGATACCAGTGGTGTACTACTCAAAGCCCTAGCGGAGTCAGGGTCCCAACTGCTTCGACAAACACTTGACGCATTAGAAACAGGGATGATCACGCCGGTTCCCCAACAAAATGATTTGGCCACCTACGCGCCAAAGATCAATAAATCAGATTCTCGCGTGAACTGGGCGCTGCCGGCAATCGAAATTGATCGTCGCATTCGAGCCATGACACCGACGCCTGGGGCATGGACCATGATTGATCCCGATGACGATGCTCACTCAATGACAATTGCTCCTGTCGTAGTAAATCGCGATGTTCAATTGGATCCGGGAGCCATTTCATTGGTTGACAAGCGCGTATGTGTTGGCAGCGCGACGTATGCACTTGAACTAACCCAGGTGAAACCTGCTGGGAAAAAA
>JBDNFV010000384.1:0-2616 GCA_041689635.1 Candidatus Nanopelagicales bacterium
GCCGGGAGTGAAAAAGCCTGCAACGACCAGCAAACCACCGAAAAGAAACAGCCAGTAAGCGAACATGTTTAATCGTGGGAAAGCAACGTCGGGTGCACCAATTTGCAACGGCATGATCACGTTGCCGAAACCAACGAATAGCGGCGTTGCAAACAGGAATAGCATGATGGTGCCGTGCATGGTAAACAATTGGTTATATTGCTCAAGGGAGATGACCTGCATCCCAGGAACGGCGAGTTCCGCTCGCATTGCCAAAGCCATGAGTCCAGCAATAAAAAACCACATCATTGACGTGATCAAATACATGTAACCGATCACCTTATGGTCGGTTGAGGTAATCCAATTGACGACTGCCTTACCCAGGCTCTTCTTGGGAGCCCTTCGCGTCGTGCTGGGACCGAAATCACTAGGACCTTGGGTCGTTATTGGCCGGTCATTCAGGATTGTCATAGGGTGCGCTCTCCTGGTTTCTGTCCATCACTCGTTGATTGACCTGTTTGAATTGAACCCGTTTGCCCCGCAGCTCGCAACCCGGCGGCATATTCATCAAATTCGGCTCTCTCGACGACTTTGACTTGAAACAGCATTTGCGAGTGGTACGTACCACATAGCTCTGCGCACTTGCCGGTAAAGGTGCCGAGCTTGTTGGGGGTGAGTTCGAAGACATTTGTCTTGCCCGGGATGACGTCCATTTTGAAGAGAAAACTTGGCACCCAAAATGAATGAATGACGTCAGGGGATGTGAGTTCGAACCGAACTTTTTCATCAATGGGCAGCATCAAAGTGGGGATCTGTGTTGCCGCGATTGCGGGGTCCTCCGAGATCATTTGTGAATCCACCGGCATCCCGATTGAGTACACATCTTCATCGACGTAATTAAATGCCCATGACCACCGAAAGCCCACCACGTTGACGGTTTGGCTTTGATCATTATCCAGGGTCAAAATTTCACTTTGGTCACGCGCGGTAAACCAAAACAGTCCCGCAACCATGATCAGGGGAACAACCGTGTACAGAATTTCTATGGGAACGTTGTATTTGGTTTGCTCGGGAACCTCGTTGATGCGGCGGCGGCGGTAGGCAACGATCGACCAGATCATGAGCCCCGCGGTAAACAGGCCAACCAGCCAGGCGGCGATCCAGGACCCCTGCCACAGGTTCTGAATAATGGGGCCCTCAGCGGTGGCGGGCGTTGGCTGGTCAAAGAAGAACGCTTCATTGGCCGAGCAACCGGAGAGAAGCACAATGGCGGTAACCGCGATTACGGTCAGCCCCAGACGTTTGCCCAGTTGCCTTCGGCTCGAGTTACCAGTCGTTCCCACAAATACACCCTTCACATGGTTTGCAGACACCCACGAGCCTTCCGTTTATCACGAACACAACATGTATTTGATGAGCTGGAAAATTACCTCTCCCCCACCCAAAAGACTATCGCACCCACCCGTGCTTCTCTCTCTAGGATCGGGCTCGCGCGGAGTTGTGCCGGTCACATTCGGTGCCCTTAACGTTTCCTGACTAATCTGGGCGGATGGACACGGAGCGGGCCCCCGGGTATTTAGATGCAATTGCTGGGGTTCCCCTTACCCCCGCCACTCTTTCAGCGTGGCAATCGGCCGCTTCCCAAGCATGGTCTGACCCAGCCCGCATGCATCACGCTGGTCGGGCCTCAGGCCTACTCCTTGACTCGGCTCGAGCCAGTATCGCGTCTTTTCTGGCGGTTTCTCCCGCCAATGTTTTTTTTGCCGGCTCTGGACCCGATGGACTACGAGCCACTATCGGCGGAATTTACGCCGTTCGATCGCGCATTTCAACACGTATTTTGGTAGGCAGTGTTGAATCGATGGCGGTTCTGGGCGCGGCCGGGTCACTGCCAGGGGCCGAGGTTATTTCCCTAGCCGTAGACCCGATCGAAAACACCGGTGCAATTGATCTGGCCAATCTGCGGTCCCAACTCGAAATTGGGGCCGCCCTGGCGTGTGTTCAGGTGGCCAACGCTGAAGTGGGAACCCGCCAACCATTTGACCAAACCCTGGCGCTCTGCCGCGAAGCGGGTGTGACACTGGTTGGGGATGCCACCGGGCTAATCACCCACGACCAACTCCCCTTGGACTTCGACGTCTTGGTTGCCCCCGCCAGAGACTGGGGTGGCCCCCCGGGTGTTGCCATCGTGGTCACCAGCCCTCACCTTCGCTGGCGACCAGAGGAAGCACCCGACCGAGGTTGGATTGGCGGCTTTCCGGATATCCCCGCTGCGGTGGCCGCCGCGGTGGCTCTCGAAGAAGCCGCTCCTTCGTGGCAGTCACGTGCCGAATCGAATCGGACAATGATTGATCGGGTGCGCTCAGAATTATTTTCGATGAACCTCGCCTGCGCCGGTGATCCGACGGCTCGTCTTCCCCACATTCTCACTTTCACCATAAAGGGTGCTGCTGGCGGCGCACTCGTTACCGAATTGGATAAACGGGGAATTCAAGTAGCCAGCGGCTCTGCCTGCACTGCGGATACCCGAATGCCCTCACACGTCCTGGAGGCAATGGGGTTGCCCAATGATTCAAGTATTCGTATTTCACTTCCACCCGATTGCAGTGACGAAACCATTGACCTGTTCCTCACGCA
>JBDNFV010000385.1:0-13119 GCA_041689635.1 Candidatus Nanopelagicales bacterium
ACGATGAAGTGTTGCTGATCCGGCAATACCGGCAAGCGCTTGGAATGTTTCTTTTTGAGACTCCTGCTGGATTACTTGATCTCCCCAACGAAAATCCACTTGATGCGGCTCAGCGTGAATTAGCCGAAGAAGCTGGATTAAAGGCAGCGCACTGGGACACGTTGGTTGATTTTTATAACTCACCCGGTGGTTCCAGCGAAGCCATTCGGATTTATTTAGCCCAGGAAATCTCCGAGCTCCCCGAAGGGCGCATTATGACGGGGGAAGCCGAGGAAGTGGACCTGCCATCAGTGTGGGTGTCCCTGTCAAACGCTGTGGATCTGGTGTTGGGTGGCGAAATAGGAAACCCAACGGCAGCCATGGGAATTCTTGCCGCATGGACGTGGCGTTCGAAACCACCACGGAAATTGCGTGACGCACGTGCACCCTGGGTCGCGCGCGAGGGGCTGAAATCAATGGGCAGACTTCCATCCGTGTAGATTCACGGTCAAGACCCATCACAATGAACTGAGGTTATCGTGCGCGTTGGAATCCCCAAAGAGATCAAAAACCATGAGTACCGGGTAGCAATTACTCCGGCGGGAGTGCATGAACTTGTCACCCAGGGTCATGACGTGGTGATTGAGTCTGGCGCCGGGGTTGGTTCTTCAATTCCGGACCCCGATTTTGTTCAAGCCGGCGCGGTAATGCTCGCAAGTGCCGATGCAGTCTGGGAAACCGCAGACATGATTCTTAAAGTTAAAGAGCCAATTCCTGCCGAATATCACCGGATGCGCGAGGGTCAGGTCATTTTTACCTATCTGCATCTTGCGGCTTCACAGGAATGCACCGATGCGCTAGTCGCCTCGGGTGCGACCGCAATCGCGTACGAAACCGTGGAACTACCCGATGGATCCCTTCCGTTATTGGCCCCGATGTCTGAGGTTGCTGGTCGCTTGGCACCACAGGTCGGTGCCCACTCACTCATGCGCGCCCACGGAGGACGTGGTGTCCTCATGGGAGGTGTCTCGGGTGTCTATGCGGCAAAGGTTGTCGTTCTTGGAGCCGGCGTCGCCGGAATGAACGCAGCAGTGATCGCGCTTGGAATGCAAGCCGAAGTTCTGCTCTTGGACAAAAACATTGCCCGTTTACGCCAAGTCGATGCTATTTACCAGGGACATATGCAAACGGTCGCATCAAATGCTTTTGAAATTGAGCGAGCAGTCCTTGATGCCGACATGGTCATCGGTGCTGTGCTCGTCGCCGGAACCAAAGCGCCAAAGCTGGTTTCGAATGATTTAGTTTCACGGATGAAGTCGGGCTCCGTTTTAATCGATATCGCAATCGACCAGGGCGGTTGCTTCGAAGACTCACGTGCAACCACGCACGCAGATCCGACGTATGAAGTTCACAACTCAGTGTTCTATTGCGTGGCGAACATGCCCGGAGCAGTTCCACACACGTCAACCTACGCCTTAACGAATGTGACGCTGCCGTATGCGGTTGCGCTTGCCAACAAGGGTTGGAAGCAAGCTTTATCCGATGATCCGGCATTGGCATTGGGCCTGAATGTCCACGACCACCAGGTCACCTACGCGGCAGTTGCTGAATCTTTCTCCTATCCGCTCGCCACACTCGCCGAGGTGCTCGCCTGAAGCTAGATCTGGCGGTACGCGGTTACCTCGATCACGTCAGTATTGAGCGGGGGCTCTCCGCCAACACGGTAAGTGCCTACTCACGCGATTTGGACCGATATCAAAAATGGTGTTTCAAGCGAGGTTTAAACACGCTGGAAGAGGTAAGTGCACATTCAATAAACGACTTTGCGGTCTCACTCTCCAATGAACTCAGCGCTTCCAGTTCGGCCCGAATAATCGTCTCGGTTCGCGGTTTTCACAAATTTTGCGTTGCTGAAGACTGGACGCTGACTAATCCAGCCGTTGACGTTCACCCGATGTCGATTCCACGCCGACTGCCAAAAGCAATTTCTTACGAGTTAATAACCGCACTCATTGAGGCAACGAATGCAAGTGATCTACCGGAACGCGACCGCGCGATTATAGAATTATTGTACGGAACAGGGATGCGTATTTCCGAATTAACCAATGTCAGTATCGACGATATTGACGCCCAATCATGCTCGGTCATCGTGACGGGAAAGGGCAATAAGCAGCGGATGATCCCTGTCGGGACGTATGCCCTCGATGCCATCGAAAAATATGTGAAGGGGGAGCGGCGTGCGCAGCTAGTTACGGGAATTGGGACACCCAAACTTTTTCTAAACCGCCGAGGCAAGCCACTTTCTCGGCAAAGCGCTTGGGAATGCGTCAGTCAAGCCGCCACGCGAGCCCACATCCCTGGCGTGAGCCCACATAGCCTGCGACACAGTTATGCCACCCATTTGCTTGAGCGAGGGGCGGATGTGCGGACAGTCCAAGAACTGCTGGGTCATGCGTCGGTGACGACCACCCAGGTTTACACCTTGGTGACCGTGGACACGCTGCGGGAAATCTATGCCGCAGCCCACCCCCGAGCGAGGTAGCAGCCAGGGCAGAACCGGCCGTGCCAATCGGGGGATTAACAATTGGGACACAGTAGGCTGGCGGCCATCATGAGTGAGGAATCCGTGGAAGCCCAACTGGCGGTCATCCCTGAACCACCGGCGTTGGAAAAACATGGCCCGGCCCGGGTGATTTCCATGGTCAATCAAAAAGGGGGAGTCGGCAAAACAACGTCGACGGTATCCCTTGGGGCGGCACTGGCGGGGTACGGACGCAAGGTCCTCCTCGTCGACTTTGACCCCCAAGGCGCGCTCTCGGTAGCGCTGGGCATGAATCCCAACGAAATGGATCTCTCAATTTACAACCTGCTCACTCAAAATGATTGTCATATCGGCGACGTCATCGTGAACACTCGGGTACCTGGTTTAGATCTGGTGCCGAGCAATATTGACCTTTCAGCGGCTGAAGTGCAATTAGTCAGCGAAGTAGGTCGGGAGTATTCGCTTCAACGGGTGCTCGCCCCCGTCATCGCGGACTACGACATAGTGCTGATCGATTGCCAGCCATCTTTGGGATTGCTTACCCTCAACGCGCTCACCGCAAGCACCGAAGTCATTATTCCGATGGAGTGCGAGTATTTTGCGCTACGCGGAGTGGCAATGCTGAAGGATACTATCGACAAAGTCGTATCGCGACTCAATCCGAATCTTCGAATCGTTGGTGTTCTGCCCACCATGTATGACCCACGAACATTGCATAGTCGTGAAGTACTCGAATCAGTAACCAGCGCATTTGGGGACACAGTTTTTTCGACCACAATTAACCGAACAGTGAAGTTCCCCGATTCAGCGGTTGCCGGAGAACCTATCACCACATTCGCACCGTCCAGTAGTGGTGCGCAGGCTTATCGCAGGTTGGCACGCGAGGTTCTTGCCAGATGAGTTGTTAGGTGAAGACCGAAGTACTCGATGAAAGTAGCCGCATCAAAGAAGGTTTCTCGGTCAAGGTGGGTGGCTTCGAGGGCCCATTCGATGTCCTGCTATCGCTCATCTCCAAACACAAACTCGAGGTTACCGAATTAGCATTACACACGGTCACCGACGAGTTCATCGCCCATATTCGTGGACAAGGAGATAATTGGGATCTCGATGAAACAAGTAGTTTCCTCGTTGTAGCGGCCACCCTGCTGGACCTCAAAGCGGCCAGGTTGTTGCCACGTGGTGAGGTTGAAGACGAAGAAGACTTGGCACTGCTTGAAGCCAGAGATTTATTATTCGCTCGAATCTTGCAGTACCGAGCCTATAAAGAGATCACGATTCTTTTCACCCACATGATGGGAACGGCGAGCAAGTCTTTCCCACGTACGGTTGGCCTGGAACCTCAATTCGCCGAACTATTACCAGAAGTCTTATTGGGCATCGGCCCCGATCAATTTGCCGCGATGGCAGCATTAGCACTCGCACCCAAAACCGTTGAAGAAATCGGTCTTGGGCACATCCATGTTCAGCGGGTGAGCGTGCGCGAACAGGCCGCAATCATTGTTGAGCACCTTCGCCGCGTGGGAACGAGCACCTTTAGGGCGCTCACTCAGGATTGCGACACCACGCTGTTAGTCGTTGGTCGTTTCCTCGCGCTCCTTGAGCTCTACCGTGAACAGGTCGTACTTTTTGAACAAATTTCACCTCTGGGCGATCTCACCGTCCGATGGGTTGGCCAAAATGAAGGCGATGTTGACGTGACCGATGAATTTGATGTTGAGCGAGATGTTGATGCCGTATCACAAGACAACGTAAGTGAAGTGCAAGGACTGGGAGACTCCGATGAGTGAAGACGTGCACGTGATCATCGAAGAAATTGATGAGGAAGCCAAGGACCTGGGCGCACCCAGTTTGAGCGCGGCAATTGAGGCGTTGCTACTGCTTACGGATGAACCCATGCCGGCGATTGAACTCGCACAAATTACCAAGGAGCCCCTCCCCGAAGTCGAGGCAACGCTTAAAGCGTTGTCCGCGGAGTACACCAGGTCAGTGCGCGGTTTTGATCTACGAGAAGTTGCAGGCGGATGGCGTTATTACACTCGAAGTGAATGCTCACCGCTCATCGAACGGTGGGTTATTGACGGTCAGCAGGCAAAACTGACCCAAGCCGCATTAGAAACCCTTTCGGTGATCGCTTATCGTCAACCCGTTACCCGGGGTCGGGTCAGCGCGGTCCGCGGAGTAAACGTCGACGGAGTGATCAAGACACTGCTCACTCGGGGATTAATCCAAGAAGCGGGAACGGAAAATGAATCAGGGGCAATTTTTTACAAGACAACTTCTTTCTTCCTAGAGCGGTTAGGTATTTCCTCACTCGAAGATTTACCGCCACTTGCCGAACACATACCTGATCTCGCGGACCTCGATGCGGTGTTGGAGTCGGTGGCCTCCGGTGACTGATACCGGGATCCGGCTTCAAAAAGTATTGGCGGCTGCTGGCATTGGAAGTCGACGGTCGTGTGAAATCTTGATTGACCAAGGCCGGGTCAGCATTAATGGTGAGACCGTTCGCGGGCAAGGGCGTCGGGTGGACCCGGAAGTTGACATTATTCATGTGGATGGTGAACGACTTCAGACAAAGGCTGAAATCGTGGTGTATGCCCTCAACAAACCAAAAGGTGTATTGACCACCATGGTGGATGATCAAGGCCGCTCGTGTGTTGGAGACTACGTTTCCGAACTCGAACAACGAGTTTTCCACGTCGGCCGACTCGACGCTGACACGGAAGGACTGCTGCTGCTCACCAACGACGGTGAATTGGCCAATCGACTTATTCACCCAAGTTACGGTGTCGATAAGACCTACATCGCCACCGTGAAGGAACTCACCAACCAATCGTTATCGGATTTAATGCACGGCGTTGACCTCGATGATGGCACGGCACAGGCCACCAAAGCACGGATCTTGGATCGAGCGAAGAACTCGGTAATGGTGGAACTGACCATTCATGAAGGTCGAAATCGGATCGTGCGTCGCATGTTTGATGCCGTTGGGTCACCGGTGACGGGGCTGGTTCGAACCAAAATCGGCCCGGTGTCATTAGGTCAGCAGCGGCCCGGCGTGCTCAGGGTAATTAGCGGGGCGCAGTTACGAGCCCTTTACACCGCTGCGGGTCTGTAATTCCCTTGATTAGACTCCAGCAATGGCGATACGAGCGATCAGGGGTGCTACCTGCCTCAGGGCAAATAATGTCGAAGAAATGAATGAGGCGGTAGCCGAGCTCATTGACCAGATGCTTCATCGCAATGTCGTCCCACCAGAGGCGGTCATCAGTATTTTCCTCACGGGAACACCCGATTTAACCTGTGCGTTTCCCGCCGCTGGAATCCGGATCCATGGGCTCACCGATGTGCCTTTGATGTGCGCCCAAGAAATGAATGTTGATGGAGCCCTCGAGCGTGTCGTTCGCATCATGGCCCACATCGATACCGAGCAAAGTCGCAGTGAAATCCAACATGTCTACCTTCGTGGCGCCGAAGTATTGCGCGCGGATTTAACGAAGGCGCAGATCAAGGACACGCATGGTGCATAGCGTCCACATCATTGGCTGCGGACTGATCGGGACGTCGATAGCTTTGTCCTTGCATGAATCCGGTCACACAGTGACAATCGAGGACATTAACCCCGACCACGTTTCCCAAGCGTTGAACCTGGGTCTTCCCGCAACGAACCTACCTTCACAACAACCTGAGATCGTTTTTATTTGCGTACCTCCCAGTGCGGCGGCGAAAATTCTTAATGAATCTTTCGACACATTCGAAGGCGCACTATTGCTCGACGTAAGTTCGGTACGAAACTCGATTATTGGGCAGTTAAACCCGGGGCTCATCGACAGCGGTCGGGTCATGGGGGCGCACCCGATGGCGGGCCGGGAAATTTCTGGTCCTGGTGCAGCGCGTAGTGACCTGTTCCAAGACCGAATGTGGGTGCTGACCCAGGGCAGTCAACAATCACAAGCACAAGCGGCCAACATCATCTCCGAAATGGGTGGCGGCGTGGTCACAATGGATCCGGCTGATCATGATCGTGCAGTTGCCTTGGTTTCCCATGTTCCACAACTCGTTTCCAGTGCACTCGCGGCGCAACTCCTGGAAGCCGACCAGTCAGACCTGGCAATATCTGGATCCGGTTTGGCCGACTCCATTCGGATTGCGGGTTCAGACCCCGATCTGTGGGTCGATATTTTACAAGGTAACGCTGCTGAGGTTTCCCAAGTATTGCGTAAAGTCAGCATTGAATTGGCCGAATTATCGATGGCCCTCATGAAGCGAGACCGCGATCGGATTGAGCAAACACTGCGGGCGGGTAACGAAGGTAAAATGCGCATCCCTGGCAAACACGGAACTGGGCACAACCGATTTGAGTCGGTCAATGTCATGATCTCCGACCAACCGGGTGCGCTAGCCGAACTATTCACCGGCGTGGGGCTGCTCAATATCAACCTTGAGGATGTGCGAATTGAACACGTGTTAGGTGCACCCAGTGGGATTGTTCAACTCTATGTTCCCTCCGGCCAATCTGAAGCACTTGATCTTGGATTACAAGATCAAGGCTTTGATACCCGTGGTCGGCAATGACCTCGAAGATCTTGGCACTTGATGGTCCAGCAGGTTCGGGTAAATCTTCGGTGAGTCGTGCAGTTGCCCAACGTCTGGGTTGGGTCATGTTGGATACAGGTGCTATGTACCGCGCCATTACCTGGGCGGTTTTGCGGGCAAAGATTGATCTCAATGATCAAGAGGCGATTGCTGAGCAAGCAATGGTCACCACAATTCACATCACGACGGATCCGGACAATTTCATCATGACGGCCAATGGTCACGACGTCACGAGCGCCATTCGCAGTCCGGAGGTTACGGCCGCGGTGAGTGCGGTGAGCGCGGTACCGCGGGTGCGCGAACTCCTTGTGCAACTTCAACGGGAAGCGGTAGCCGATTCGGACTTTGGGATTGTGATTGAGGGGCGTGATATCGGCACGGTGGTTCTCCCTGATTCCGATCTGAAAGTGTTCCTCACCGCGACACCGCAGGCCCGGGCGATTCGCCGCAGTTTGGAAGTAGATCCGCGGGCAAGTGAGGAAGTAATCGTGCAAACCCAAGAAGATCTTCTGGTGCGGGACGCCAAGGACACGGGTCGTGAGCACTCACCGCTCAAGCCAGCCGCCGACTCGCACATCGTGGACACGAGTGACTTGAGTTTGGATCAGGTGGTTGAGCACTTGGTCGCTCTGGTTCATCAAACCTATTCTTGAGAGTACTTTCACAAGCCCTCTGCAGAGTACTTCTGCGCACCTGTGTACTTTGGGGAGTCGTCGCAGTGGCGCGGTAGCACGTAATATCAATGAAAATGCGAAGGGCAGAGCGAGCAGCGACATGGATGAGTACGAAGTGGGACCAGTAGATCCGGTTGATTCTGCTGACGAAGATTCAGATTTCGAACCGATGGATGAAGATGCACTGCTTGCCGCCGCCTTGGTAGCGGTCCGCGAAGAATTCGGCGAATTTGACGCAGATTTGGCAGATTTGGCCTCCACGGCGAACCTGCCCGTGGTGGCGATTGTGGGCCGCCCCAATGTGGGTAAATCAACCTTGGTCAACCGCATTATCGGTCGCCGTGAAGCCGTTGTCGAAGACGTACCGGGAGTCACCCGCGACCGGGTCAGTTACGAAGCCGAGTGGAATGGCCGGAAATTCCTGGTCATGGACACCGGTGGTTGGGAACGCAATACCCGTGGGATCCACGCCCAAATTGCTGAACAAGCCGAGCGCGCAATCAAAGAATCAGATGTCATTGTCTTCGTGGTTGATGCGATGGTCGGTGCCACAACAACGGATGAAGCTGTTGTTGAAGTAATTCGTCGATCGGGAAAACCGGCAATCCTGGTTGCAAATAAAGCCGATGATCACAATGCAGAACTCGAAGCAACCGCTTTGTGGAGTCTTGGGCTGGGGGAGCCTCACCCCGTTTCGGGTCTCCACGGTCGTCGTTCCGGTGATCTATTGGACGCGGTTGTCAATGTACTTCCTGAGAGCGGCTCGGGTCAAAGCAAGGAAGGGGCGCCGAGAAGGGTGGCCCTGTTGGGGAAGCCAAATGTTGGTAAATCCTCTCTACTCAATGCACTTGCCGGCTCCAACCGAGTGGTGGTGGATGACGTTGCGGGAACAACGGTTGACCCCGTTGACGAACTGGTAGAAATCAAAGACCGCCTGTGGTGGTTTGTCGACACGGCCGGGATCAGGCGCCGGGCTAAGGAAGCATCGGGTCACGAGTACTACGCGACCTTACGAACCCAGGCAGCCCTTGATCGCGCTGAAGTGGCGATTGTCCTGATCGATGCATCTGAGCCGCTCAGCGAACAGGATCAGCGAATCATCACCATGGTGATCGAGTCGGGCCGAGCACTTGTTATTGCATTCAACAAGTGGGATCTCACCGACGAGGATCGCCGCGGCTACCTAGCGAAAGAGATTGATCGCGATCTTGCTTCGGTGGCTTGGGCGCCAACGGTTAATATTTCGGCCAAGACCAAGCGCCACGTAGAGAAGTTGGCTCCGGGTCTTGAGTTGGCTCTCGCCAATTGGGATTCCCGTATTCCAACGGGTGCCCTGAACCGGTTTATCGCCGATCTGACGGCCGCGCACCCGCATCCACTGCGGGGTGGCAAGCAACCGCGCATCCTCTTTGGCACCCAAGTTTCCGCATCACCACCGACTTTTGCTCTCTTCACTACCGGGTTCTTAGAAGCTGGCTACCGCAGGTTTATCGAACGGCGCTTGCGGGAAGACTTCGGATTTGACGGCACGCCCATCCGCATTGTGATGCGGGTGCGGGAAAAAAGATCACGGCGTTAGTCGCGAAAGTTACCCTGGGGCAATGAGATAAGGTTGCGACTCGTGTCGCGGGCTGTGGCGCAGTTTGGTAGCGCGTCCGGCTGGGGGCCGGAAGGTCGCAGGTTCAAGTCCTGTCAGCCCGACAACTGTGAGGCCCGATGTATCGGTATTGGGAACGCACACAGAGATCTGTACGGCAGGCACCTTCCCAACGATCACGCGGCGAATATGTATAAAACTTTGCCATCTGTGTAAGGGATTAAAAAAAAATCGTTATTGATTTTTCATATTGCTAGATGCATGTCGCGGTATCCTCACCCCACCGCCACCCGGAATCGATGTGGTGAAAACTCGTGCGGTTCTTAAGTCCGCAATAGCGGCAAGTTCAGCGTATTTCCCACATGGAGGACCGGTCCAGTTCTGAAATTGAAAATATTGTCACCACGACCGATAATTTATGTCGGCACTCAGGGGATTCATCGGATGCAGATCCCAGTATTTGAGAAGCTTTCCGATATCGAACGGCGCTAAGGGCTAGGGTACGTTGACATGAACATTGGCTCCATTCCCAGGTTACGAATAGCGAATCCGATGACGGGAGAGCTGGTCGACGACCCACCAGAAGCCAAAAACTTGATCTCGAAGAAACTCCAAATTTGGGAGGAACTCATTCATTCACCATCGGAAATGGCAGAACTGGAAGAATTCTCAATGTCCTGGTATTGGTCGAGGCAAGACTGGTGACTCCGCCATTACTTTATTTATCCGGGGACATCATTAAGATAAAAAGTGACCATTACCGACTGCTGCAATAGGTAAGTTAACATGCATTCTGGAAGCCTTGGATTCTTCATATTTTGGAAGGAATCAGAGAGTCTTCTCCGGCTACGGTGGGCGAGATTAAGGAAATTGGAGCCCTCCAAGTTGACTTTGGGTGGGTCTGACCAGGGTTTGGTTGGCACGTAAAGTATGGGCGTGCAGCGTCTAGTGGACCGATTCCCTTCGGTCAGCCCCGAACAAATAGTCGCGAATCTGGTGCCCCCCGCGCAATTTTCCCAAGCGAGCTTTGAGAACTACCTCCCGAGTGAGACCCAACCATCGCAACTCGCGGCTCGTGACGGAGTCCATGTATTTGCCCGACGAATTGGGCAGCCGGCCGCACCGCGCCGCTTCAGGCGAACTAGAGCACCCGAGACCCGTCCGGGTGTCTATCTTGATGGTGGTTTCGGTGTTGGCAAGACTCACCTGTTAGCGGCTCTCTGGCATCAGGCACTCGGACCCAAGTCTTTTGGTACATTCGTTGAATACACCAACGTGATTGGACTCCTTGGCTTTCGCAATGCAGTCGAACAGTTCGTCACCAAAAAGTTGATCTGTATCGATGAATTCGAGCTCGACGATCCGGGAGATACGGTCCTGATGTCGAGTTTCCTCAACGAGTTGGTTGATCGTGGTGTCAGTGTCGCGGCAACCTCGAACACGTTGCCCGATCGACTCGGGGAGGAGCGATTCGCGGCCGAAAACTTCTTGCGAGAGATCCAAGGTCTCGCCACGCATTTTGATGTCATTCGCATTGAAGGACCGGACTACCGTCACCGCAATCTTGAGCGACACCATAAAGTCTTCACCACGGAGGCAATTGAAGCGGCATGCTCGCGCACTGACATGGCGGCGGTTGATCACTGGTCGGATCTTTTGATCCACTTGGCCAAGATCCATCCGGCGCAATTCGGCGCCATGGTTGAGGACATAACGCTGCTTGGGCTGATAGATGTCAGGCCGGTGCGAGATGAAACGCAAGCGCTGCGCATTGTGGGCTTGGTAGACCGACTTTATGACCGATCAGTTCCCATCATTAACAGTGGCGTGGAGATAACGAGTATTTTCTCTGAATCCATGCTTAAGGGCGGCTATCGAAAAAAATACTTCCGGGCGCTGTCAAGGCTCGCGGCGCTTGCCCAAGCGGGTTCTCAGGTGATTGAGTAGCACCATGGAGATGACAGGGTTACTCAGTGGCATTTTTGTAGGAATCATCATTGGGCTTATTGCCCGCCTTTTGGTTCCCAGCATGCAGCCGATTGGCTGCTTCATCACGCTCCTGATCGGTGTAATTGGAGGAGCTGGTGGCGAATTTATTGGTAATGCAGCCGGCTGGGGTTTCTGGCTCACCTTTGGGCTTCAAATTCTTATTGCCACGATCTTGGTCGCAATAGTCGCTGCCGCCTTTAGAAAAGGAACCTAACCCGCGGGTATTCACCATCAAAGCGCAGCGGGATTGCCGGTATCCGCGCGGCACCTCCTGGCACAGCAACTTCACAGAGCTGACTTTGTGCTGCCGGGTCAATCAAAAGATCCTCGGGTAGTTGTGCCAGATCAGCGGGGACATCGGCCGCGCGCAGCAGTGAAATCAATTCGGCGCTGGGAAACCCAACGAAACTCTGAGAAAGAGCGCTGCGCAACTCGACATTATTTTCAACACGACTGGCGTTGGTAGCAAAGCGAGCATCCGACAGAAGGTCGGCGCGACCTATTGCACGAGCCAAACGCCCAAAAACTGCATCTCCACCAACCCCGATCATTACCTCAGAATCTGCGGTGGGGAAAAGCCCATAAGGAGCGAATGCAGGGTGTCCTGTTCCCGAGCGAGTAGAGGCTTCACCAGAGAACTGATGTGCTACGAGGTGATAGGCGCTCCAACTCACACCGGTCTCAAGAAGTGACGTTTCAACACTGGACCCCACACCCGTCGTAGTGCGTTTAAACAGTGCTGCAACAACACCGAGGGCGAGCCACATGCCCGCACCCATGTCCAAGACAGAAACCCCGGCTCGAGCCGGTGACGCATCTCCCGTGACACCGAGGATCCCGGTGCGAGCCTGAATCACGCCGTCGTAGCCGGCTTGATTTGCTTCATCGGGACTAGGTCCGTAGGCATTCAGATAAGCGGTTATCAAACCTGGAAAACGAGAACGCAACGACCGTTCATCGAGTTCAAGTTCAACTAATTTCCTTGGCCGCAGGTTACTGACGAGAACATCAGCTTCGGCGAGCAAGCCTTCAAGTGCCTGCTGATCAACTTCGGTTCGAAGATCCAGCGTGTGAAAGGTCTTATTGCGATTAACCACATAAAAATAAGCCGAGCCCTCGCCGTGCGTAGGCGACATCCTTCGACTGTCATCCCCGAAAGGAGACTCGACATGAACAACTGAAGCACCAAGGTCAGCAAGGATCGCGCTGGCAAACGGTGCAGCGATATTCGACGTGAGATCAACAACCGAGATGCCGTCTAGGGGGAGTTGCTGCCCGGGCTTGCTCACGGGGACAGGGTAGCGGGTGAGTGCGGGTGAACTCTTTGCTGATCTGCGGCTCATGGCACGGTCGTGCATTTCATTGAATGGATTTGCCCTCGCAATGGAAATAAGGCTATGTAACAATCAGGTGTGAATGCAGCGGATCGGTTGCGCGAAGTTCAGCGCAATGGTGGACCTACTCAGGTTAAACAGGCAACGGATCTCCTGGCACAACTCGCCACCCAGCCCGCCGATCCAGATCTGGAAGAAGAAGTGGCGATGCTCTGCGATGCATATCTCAATGATCCGTATTTGACGAGGAACGAAGAAGGCCAGACACCACGAGATATCAAGGGAAGTGTCACGCACCAATAGACGCAGGTATTAGTAATAATGCTTGATTCATGAGGCATTCGGGGATTTTGGTGTTGTCTTTGTTGATTGTTAACGCTCACCGAAAACAAGGCCATTTTTGCTCAC
>JBDNFV010000386.1:0-3473 GCA_041689635.1 Candidatus Nanopelagicales bacterium
ACCCGTTACCCCGATCGGCCCAACGAGCATGGGATTTTCACTCAGCAAGCAGGACTTTCCGGCCACCGTTTCCACAACCGGGATGCCGTGCCGCTGCGCAAACTCTGCTAGTTCTTGCTCGGCTCGTGAATAGTGAATCCCACCGCCCGCAATAATGACCGGACGCGCTGACTTCGTGATTCGCTCTACCACCGCTGCCAGTTGAAATGAATCTGGGCGCGGACGATTAATGCGGTGGACCCGGACCGCAAAGAACTCGGCGGGAAAGTCGTAGGCCATCGCGGCAATGTCTTGGGGCAAGCCAATAAATGCTGGACCGCACTGCCCTGGGTCAAGCATGGTGTTAACCGCCTGCGGCATCGCGCTCATCAACTGCGCCGGGTTAACAATTCGATCCCAGAAACGCACGACCGGACGGAATGAGTCGTTCACCGTTGTGGAAGGATCCCCAAAATGCTCAACCTGCTGCAGTACTGGATCAGAGAGTCGACTGGCGAACGTGTCGCCACTGATAAAAAGCACGGGAAGACGGTTAGACATTGCGACCCCGGCCGCGGTGACCATGTTCGTCGCCCCAGGGCCAATCGAAGACGTACACACCAAGATCTGTTGCCGGCGCATCACTTTGGTGAATGCTGCCGCGGCTAAGCCCATTCCTTGCTCATTTTGGCCCCGCCAGACGGGTAATTCGTCTTGGTGGATTTGGAGTGAGTGACCAAAACTGGTGACATTGCCGTGCCCGAAAATTGCCAGCACCCCAGGAAATAGCGGCTCGTTTGTCCCGTCTATCTCAATCCGCTGGGCAATGAGAAACCGCACCATGGCTTCCGCCACCGTGATGTTCACAATTTCAGATCCCTTGGCACCCACCGCGATCACTCCCCCACTAAATCAACGACCGGCTCCCACGAGCGGGACTCCCACGAATTGATGAGTGCCTGCTGAACATTCACCACGTTGACCGCCTCTCGAAAGCCCGGTGTAAATACGTCACCTGTTGCCAGTGAGTTCAAAAAGTTTAAGTCCTCGATGGCGATGAGATCTTCAAATCCGATCGCGTTCGCTTGACCGGGGGCAAATGCGCCGTGGAAAGGGAATCGATCCCCACCGTAGATCGTGGTGTAACCCGAACTGGGATCGTCGGTGAGCCGGTAAAGACGCAGTTCATTGAGTTTTTCCAAGTTCCACTCGATCGCGCCTTTAGTTCCATAGACCGCGAAAGAGTTTTGACTCTCCGGTCCAACCATGGTCCGGCTGGACTCAAATGTTCCGGTCGCGCCATTGGTGAAAGTACAAATCATCGAGGCAAAGTCTTCGTTCTCCACTTCACCTTTGGGATCCTCCGGGTTGCCGCGACCATAATGTCCGGCTACTCCACTGGGGATCGGGCGGTGCGTAATCGTTGTGTTACGCATTCCCACAACTTCAGCGATATCGCCGATCAGATACTGCGCCATGGATACCGAGTGGCTCAATATATCGCTGGTCACTCCGTAGCCGGCCTGATCGAGGAAGAAGCGCCAGGTGAGCAGTCCAAGTTCGTCACTGCCATACATGGAGAGGAAGTGACCGCGAAAATGGGTAATCTCACCGATCTCGCCGGCTGCGATGAGGGTGCGTGCATGCATCACAAGTGGGGCCCATACATAGTTGTAACCAACACCGGTAGGAACACCTGCAATTCGTGCAAAGTTGTACGCGGCTACCGCGTGCTCAGGCTTACCGCCAATGGGTTTTTCGCTGAACACTGCTTTGCCAGCTGCCGTGGCGGCTTCAATCATTGCTAAGTGCATCATGTTTGGCGCAGTCACCCAGACGGCATCAACGTCGGGGTCTGCGATCGCCTCGCGCCAGTCTTCAACCGACCGCTTAAAACCAAAGTCAGCCACCGCTCGATCTCGGCGGGACTCTTCAACGTCCGCGCACACCACCAATACCGGGTCACAATTGCGATCAGGAAAGAGTGAGGGAATACGCAGCATGGATCGGCTGTGTGCCTGGCCCATCCAGCCTAATCCAAGAACAGCAATACCGATTTTCTTTTTCGCCGCGACATTGTTCATCGATTCCCTTTCGTGTTCTTAAACATCATTATTTTACAAAATGTGGGCTGCTGTCGACCTAGATCGAATGTGATGTAGTGAGTCCGCTCGCCGATGTCATCGGCAATCGGGGATCAAGTTCTTGAGACTCCCAACTTTCCCGGATCCAATGATGTTTGGGGTCGTCGCAGAAAGCCATTGATCGCTCGGCCCCTGGGCCAGCAAGTACGTTCAAGAAATACATGGCGTACTCGGGCGGTGCAATTGTTGGTCCATGAAAACCCTCGGGAATTAAATAGGTGTCACCATTGTGCACGGTGACGCTTTCATCAACCCTGCCATCAACCGTGTACACGTGAATATAACCTTCACCGGCGCCTTCGTGGTCTCTTTCATCAATGAGAAAGTAGTAAATTTCTTCATTGGTTGTGGCGCAATCACCGATTCCGTCGTGCCGATGCGGGGGCCACGAAGAAAAGTTTCCACCTGGGGTGATCACCTCACAAACATTGATTTTGTGCGCGCCAGCAAATGAATCCGGCGTTGCAATGTTGTTTACCTGCCGTGATGCCTTGCCGCCACCGCGAACCTCAACGGGGACATCGACGGCTGCTCCGTAGTGCACCGGGAACTCCTCACTTGCTTCTGCGGTGCACACTGCGATCGCCCCCGCATCTCCCGTGATGACGACGGTGGCGCCAACGGGGGCGTAGAGCCAGTCACTCACCAAGTCAAAAACGCTTGTGCGCCCAACAAGGTGGTGCACCGAATTGTCCGAAGATACGGATACGTCAAGATCGGTTGCCGACAGCGGCACAATCACCGCTTCGCGGTTGACTAATTCAATGGTCAACGGCGCACCGGTCAAGGTGTACACCTGCATTCCACAGTACGTCCAACCCGCATTCGCTGGTTCAATGAAAGTGTCGGCTCCGTTATCCGCCATGGTTCCTGCCGGTTTAAACCACGTCATTTCTTCTCCCTCTTCTGCATTCACCCAAAAACTTTCTTCACGACCAGTGGAATCAGGCGCTCACTTTGTGCACCATTTCCACCGCCGCGGTTACCGCGGCCGTCACATCACCGTCCGCCGGATAGAGCATCGCCCGTCCAGGAATAAGCCCCCGCACATTGGGTTCTTCAAGAGCCAATCGCCATTGATCGAATACTTCGGCGGTTCTCTCACCTGGGTCTCCCCCGAGCATGATGATCGGCATAGATGTCGCGCTTGCCACCAGGTTCATCTGGGCGACGGCGGGTAGCTTCAACCAGGTGTAAGCCGAGCTCGCACCCAATCCCGACGCGATGACGGTCACGCGAATAAGTTCTTCGATTCGAGTATCGAGTGCGGGCATTCCAGCAACGTCCTTTAGGTACGGCAATGGCTCCACCATGCAGATAATTTTTCGATCGGCGAGCTGGGTAACGACT
>JBDNFV010000387.1:0-1717 GCA_041689635.1 Candidatus Nanopelagicales bacterium
GACTTTCCCAGTTTCTGGGAAAGTCGGCGGTTTGGGTGATGTTGCTCAGCCGTGAGGCTAATCTGAGCGGCATGTCACACTCGATGCTCGACGGAGATTTCATTTTATGCTCTATTTAGTGGCGCTTATTCTGATCGACATCGTGATTGTGGCCGGAATCTCCATCGGTGTCGGCGCGCTGGCGCCCCGTTGGCAGGGGAAGTGGCTGACAAAGGATTTTGGTCCGCTGCATTTTGGGCCGTGGGAATCACCGAAATTTTTTCGCGCATTGAAAACGAAAAAGTTGGCCGAGCGGCTCCCTGAACTTGGTGCGACATTTGGTGGCGCCGCTAAAAACGAATTACCGGGCCGGGACGCAGTCCAACTTGATGCATATCTAATTGAGTTGCGCCGAGCCGAGTGGGTTCACTGGATTTCGCTTTTCAGTTGGGTCCCGATCGCATTTTTCAACCCGTGGTATTTAACGCTCTTGTTCATCCTGATTTTAATTAGCGGGAACACGTCGTTCCTGTTAATCCTGCGACATAACCGCCAGCGACTCTGCGCAATGCGAAAGCGCCTCATCCCGCCCGACTAGATCGTTGACGCGTCGATCACGAACCGGTACTTCACGTCGCTGTTGATGACGCGCTCCCAGGCAGAATTTATCTCCTGTGCATCGATAATTTCGACATCAGAACCTAACCCGTGTTCCGCGCAAAAGTCGAGCATGTCTTGGGTTTCCTTGATCCCACCGATATTGGAGCCCGCCAAACTGCGACGGGCCGCAATCAAGGTAAATGTTCGAAGAGAGAGTGCTTCTTCGGGGATGCCCACCATGACCATGGTGGCGTCCAGTGCAAGAAGTGACATGTAGCGATCAAGATCGAGTTTCGCTGAAACAGTATTAATGACCAGATCGAATGTGGATCGCGCAGCTTTCATCGCTTCTTTATCCGATGACAACAGGAAGTGATCAGCACCGAGGCGTAACGCGTCTGCTTCCTTGTGTGGCGAGTGGCTGATGAGGGTTACTTCGGCACCCATTGCGTGTGCAATTTTGACGCCCATGTGTCCAAGCCCGCCGAGACCGACAATGCCAACGCGCACACCAGGGCCGGCTCCCCACCGATGTAATGGTGAATACATCGTGATGCCGGCACACATTAATGGCGCGGCCACGTCTAGGCCCAAGCCCGCTGGAATTGTGAGTGAATAGTTTTCATCGACCACGATCGCGGTCGAGTAGCCCCCATAGGTTGGTGTTTCCTTGTCGGCTTCACGGCCGTTGTAGGTCACCGATATATGGCCTTGGCAATACTGTTCAAGCCCGGCTTTGCAGTGTTCGCACTCGCGGCACGAGTCAACAAAGCAACCAACACCGGCGTGATCGCCGACCTTAAATTTTGTGACCGCTGAACCAACATCGGTGACGACACCGGCGATTTCATGGCCCGGCACCATGGGGAAAATTGCTTGACCCCATTCTTCGCGGCCCTGATGGATGTCCGTGTGGCAAATCCCAGAAAATTTGATGTCAATCAAAATATCGTGTGACCGCAGATCGCGGCGTTCGATTGTGGTTGGTTCAAGTGGTGCACCGGCACTGGGTGCGGCGTAGGCTGAAATCTTCATGGGACTCCTTGTGAGCGCGGCTTAATGTCACGGTTTAGCTCTGCGGCAGTTGCCAGACTCGAGCACCGCCAACAAGTGCTGCGGTATTAGGAACAATAACAAC
>JBDNFV010000388.1:0-2023 GCA_041689635.1 Candidatus Nanopelagicales bacterium
CGCGCTCAGTCCAGCGCCCACCCTCGCGACCCCCGAACTTGTCTGCACGGTGTGCAGCGCCCATTTCCCCGTACGCGACGGTATCCCGATCATGTTGCTAAAGTAAATGACTAAAGCGAACAGGGCGCATGCAGGTCATTAACGGCACCCTCAAAAATTACGCCTGGGGCATTCCCGGCGGACTGCTTTCATGGCTACCTACGGCACAAGCCGAATCAACACCAGCGGGCGAATCAATACCTCAAGCCGAACTGTGGTTTGGCGCGCACCCCAATGGGGCATCGAAAATAGTTGATTCTGATCTGACACTTGGACAGGTACTGGATCGAACCGAAGTTCCGCTTCTGGTAAAGATTTTGGCCGTGGCAAAACCCCTTTCGGTTCAAGTACACCCCAACCTCGAACTTGCGCGGGAAGGTTTTAACCGGCTCAACAACACGGAGCGGTTTGTTGCCGCGTTTGCTGATCCAGATGAAAAAATCGAATTGCTTTATGCGCTAACTCCTTTCACCGCATTCTGTGGCTGGCGTCCCCTTGAACAAGTTCTGCACATCCTTCGTGCGCTCTCACTCGATCTCCCCGAGGGTTTATCCGCCAGCGCTGGTCATTCGCGCCGGGTCTTGTTTGAACACTTCGTCGGTCACAGTGTCACCCCTGAAACGCTCCGTGCGATTCCATCGGCTATTCGTGATGCCGGATTTTCGGCGCTCGACATCCACGCTTACGAAACCGTTGCTGCTGACTATCCCGAAGATCAAGGTGCACTACTCGCCGTATTTCTGCAACCAATTGCATTGGAGCCGGGAGGCAGTGTTTATATTCCGGCGGGCATACCGCACAGTTACATTTCGGGTACCGGCATTGAGGTGATGACTTCATCTGACAATGTTTTGCGGCTCGGGCTTACTCCTAAACCCGTTTATGCAGAACTCGCGTTGCGCGCACTTGATTTTGAGTCTGAACTGCCGTCGTCGACATTAGCGCCGTTTAGCGTGGAGGTACTTGTAACCGGGCCAGCGCTGACTGCCGAAGCGGATTTACCCACCGGACAATTCCGTTTAATTCTGTGTCTTGAAGGCACCGTGAAAATTCGTGATACCACCCTCGCACCGGGTCAGGCCGCTGTGCTCACCGTGACTGACCCGTCCGTCTCGATTTCCACGAACGGCCGTTGCGCTGTCGTCCGGACACGATTATGACGAGTGAGCATTAACGAGTGAGCATTTACGAGTGAGCACCGAGGGTGGCATCAAGGCGATCATCGCGGCATTGGCGGCAAATATTGGAATTGCGATTAGTAAATTTGTTGCGTTCGCTTTCACCGGTTCATCGTCAATGCTTTCCGAAGCGATTCACAGTGTTGCTGATTCGGGAAATCAAATCCTGTTGTTAATCGGAAATAAACGTGCGAAGAAAAAGGCGGATGAAAAACATCCATTTGGTTACGGCAGACGACGCTATGTGTACGGATTTATCGTTGCGATCGTTCTGTTTCTCATTGGTGGACTTTTCTCACTTTATGAGGGTTTTCATAAGTGGCAGCAACCCGAACCACTTAACGATTGGTGGATCGCCGTTGTTGTTTTGGTGATCGCAATCGGACTTGAGAGTTTTTCATTTCGCACCGCATTGCGTGAAACAAATAAATCGCGTGGGAAGCGCTCACTGTTTAATTTCGTCAAGGCCGCTCGTCAACCTGAGCTTCCGGTCATTTTGCTGGAAGACGCTGGCGCTTTGACCGGTTTGGTGCTGGCGTTACTGGGTGTCGGTGCGGCGGTGATCACCGGTGATGGTCGATTTGATGCCGCCGGCGCGATGGGCGTAGGCACGTTATTGATTATCATTGCAATTTTCCTAGCAATTGAAATGACGACAATGCTGGTCGGTGAAAGCGCCTTACCCGAGGAGGTCGCGGCGATTCGTAAAGCACTCGAGGATTCTGATGGCGTAGCGAGAGTTATTCACCTAAGAACAATGCATGTTGGGCCCGATGAACTGCTGGTTGCCGCCAAAATCGCAATTC
>JBDNFV010000389.1:0-1356 GCA_041689635.1 Candidatus Nanopelagicales bacterium
AGCCTCATTTAGCGGCAACCGCGCGCCCATCAGTTGTGAGCGTGAATTCTGCGTTGTTTGACGAACTGGGCCAACCTGAAGTAATCACCGTTACCGGTCCGAAGAGTTCGATCGCCCTGCCTGTACAGGTCGCCAAGGTCTCTGGTGAAAGCGTATGGCTTCCCATGAACTCACCGGGATCACATATCTATGCGCAACTTGGTTGTGGCTATGGTGACGTCGTTGTCGTCAAGGGAGGTCCCGCATGAGTGGTTCTTCATTTGGTTTCTTTGGAACCGACCCATGGTGGATGGTAATTCTCAAGGCCGTTGCAATTTTTGGAATGCTCGTGATCCTGACCCTATTCACCATTTGGTGGGAGCGGCGTGTTGTCTCGCGGATGCAAAACAGAATCGGCCCGAACCGGGTGGGTCCGGCTGGTTTACTGCAGTCGCTAATGGACGGTTTTAAACTTGCCTTAAAAGAAGAAATCATCCCCAAATCGGCGCACGTTGCCGTGTACTGGATCGCTCCGGTCATTTCCGCAACGGCAGCCTTCCTCGCATTTGCCGTCATTCCGTTTGGCCCACCGGTCTGGATCCTTGGAGTTGAAACACCACTGCAACTCACCGACTTCCCCGTGTCGGTGCTGTACGTCTTGGCCATTACTTCCGTTGGTGTTTACGGCCTGGTCCTCGCCGGTTGGTCATCCGGTTCCACCTACCCACTTCTTGGTGGATTACGTTCAACCGCCCAAGTGATCTCCTATGAAATCGCCATGGGACTTTCATTTGTTGCCGTATTTCTCTTTGCCGGCTCCATGTCGACGTCGGAGATCATCGCGAAACAACAACCCATCTGGTTCGCCGTTATTTTGTTGCCATCGTTTCTTATTTATGTCACATCCATGGTCGGCGAAACCAACCGTGCACCGTTTGACCTCCCCGAAGCTGAAGGTGAACTTGTCGGTGGTTTCCACACCGAGTATTCGTCATTGAAGTTTGCCATGTTTTTCTTGGCCGAGTACATCAACATGGTGACGGTCTCGGCTCTGGCAGCGACCCTTTTCCTGGGTGGCTGGTTGGCTCCATGGCCCATCTCCCTGTGGGATTCGGCAAACGTGGGTTGGTGGCCAATTCTTTGGTGGTTGCTCAAGGTGCAACTCTTTATTTTCATGTTCATTTGGTTACGAGCGACTCTTCCACGATTGCGCTACGACCAGTTCATGAAATTTGGCTGGAAAGTTCTCATCCCCGCCTCCTTAGCGTGGATTTTTATCGTTGCGACGGCTCGCGTTTTCCGGAACGATTTCACGTTCAGTAACCAACAATTGTTAATAGCCGGCGCCGCGGTAATTGCGATACTGTTGATTGGCTC
>JBDNFV010000390.1:0-1044 GCA_041689635.1 Candidatus Nanopelagicales bacterium
GCACCAGCAATTCGAGCACCTTGGATAACGTTGAGTCCGACACCGCCGCAGCCGTAAACAACAACACGGGATCCTGGTGTGACCTTCGCGGTGTTGTGTACCGCGCCATAGCCGGTGAGGACCGCACAGGAAATTAATGCCGCGCGGTCTAGGGGCATCCGCTTATCAATTTTTACCGCACCTGATGCGGGAACAACGGCATACTCGGCAAAAGAGGAAACACACAAAAAGTGATTGATGCGCTCGCCGTCAGCACTGAGCAAAGACTCACCATCAAAGAGTCCACCGACGCCCATTGCGTTACCTGCGGTAGTGCAGTAGTTCGGAATTCCTTGTTCACAGAAAGAACACTTACCGCATGAAGGAACGATGGACAGAATTACGTGATCACCAACGTCGAATGCAGATGCACCGGGACCTACCTTGTGGACAACACCCGCTGCTTCGTGTCCAAGGATTGCCGGGAAGGGAACGAGGTTACGTTTTCCATCGATGGCATTGAGGTCTGAGGCGCAGAGTCCACTCGCATGGATTTTGACCAAGATTTCACCTACCCGCGGATCCCGCAGTTCAACTTGGGCCAGTGTCATTCCTTGATTGAGTCCACCCGTAATGGCTGCGGACATTGTTTGTGGCACGTTCTCCACCCTGTTCTGCACCTTAAGTGCGATATATATTTCCTTGGATTGTTGCTATCGTGCAACGGTGCTTGCATTTTACCCGTGTTTTGGGTCACACTCAATTGAATTTCTCATTTGCAATATATTGTTCACATGGCGCAACGGGTCCAGTCGGTTGAACGGGCCCTCTCACTCCTTGAAGTCATTTCCCACGCTCCTACCCCACCGACGGTGACCGAACTCGCTGCCAAAGCAGGGGTAAATCGGGCGACAGCGTGGCGATTGCTCAACACCCTCGAACACTTCGAATTGATTTATAAGAATTCGCAAACGGGGCGCTTTCATATCGGACCGGGAATCCTGCATATTGCCGCCGCGGCCGACAGCCAACAGATCGCCAAGAAGGTGCGTCCGCTGTTGGAAC
>JBDNFV010000391.1:0-1159 GCA_041689635.1 Candidatus Nanopelagicales bacterium
AGAATTGCCTCGGCACCAAATGCTGCGGCGGATCGAGATATTGCGCCAAGATTGCGTGGATCGGTTAAGCCATCACAGGCAATAATGCAGCGTGCGGTTTCAATTGATTTAAGGTCGGCGTACTTGTATTCGGGCACCGTGAGAACGAGGCCTTGATGCACACCACCGTCGGTCATCCGGTCCAGTTCCGCGCGCGGCACCTCCATGAGCGGGATTCCCAAGGAAAGCGCCGTTTTCATTGCTTCACGCCAGCGGTCATCGGTGTCCCCTTTTGACTGGACGTAAAGCGCGTTCGCGGGAACTTTTGCGCGAAGGGCTTCAACAACTGAGTTGCGACCCATGAGCAGACTGGCAACACGAGCTTTGGTGCGCTCAACTCGGCGGCCACCACTGCCCTCGGGCGAGATAGCCGCACGCCGATCAGCAGCCTTTTTTTGCTTGGCCTTTGGGTGATGGGGACGGTCAACCGCCTTTGGTGTTGGTCCGCGGCCCCCGAGCTTGTCCCTGCTGTTTCCCCCCGACCCGGTACTCGCACCCTTTTTAGAACCGGGGTTACGCATTGCGCCTCGACGTTGGGAGTTACCAGCCATTAGTTCGGTTCCTTAGATTGCGGGGCGCGAATGCTAAAGCGCACACCCTCTTTTGTGTCTTCAAGAGCAATCCCAATTCGATCCAGTTCATTACGAATCGCATCAGCTGCTTCAAAGTCTTTGCGTGCCCGCGCCTCGGCCCTTTGATCAATAGCGACCTGAACAAGTTGCCCAATAATGTCTTGATTGCTCGACTGCTCCTGGCGCCAATGCGCATCAAGGGGATTCATGCCCAGCACATCCAGCATGCTGACCACCGAGATCAGGTCCGCTTTCACCGATTCGGTGTCACCTGCCGCCAGCTTGGAATTGGCTGTTCTCACAACCTCGTGGATCACGGCGATTGCATTGGGGACACCGAAGTCCTTATTCATTTCCGCGTCAAACTTCTCGGCACGCGAGCCAGCATCCATGACCACTTCTGAAATATTAAGCGCCTCCATCGCGCGAGTGATGAAACCGCGAATCCGCTCGAAACCGAGTCCCGCTTCCTGGGCTGCCGAGTCGGAAAACTCCAACATGGAACGGTAATGCGAACCGGCAAGGTAATAGCGCAAGTGCAGCGGCTG
>JBDNFV010000392.1:0-2563 GCA_041689635.1 Candidatus Nanopelagicales bacterium
GGAGCACCCAGGCTTTGACGGATTCGGCCTCAGCGGAAGGAGCCCCAGCATGATTGCGCTGATCCGCTCCGAATTCCGTAAGGTGTTCTCCACCAAGTTGCTACTTATTCTTTCTATTTCCGCCTTGGGATTCATGCTGTTACAGATTTTCTTATCCGTACTCGTCACACCGCCAGGGTTTGAGGGCATCAACCGACTCATGGACCCCGCCTACATCAAGATTGTCATTGCTTCCGCGGGCAGCGCCAGTGTTTTTCTTTTGATTCTAGGAATCGTTGCAATGTCGGGTGAATACCGAAATCAAACAATTACCTCGACTTTTTTAGCGACCCCGGTTCGCTGGCGGGTGATAGTCGCAAAAATGGCGACGTTTGCGATCCTTGCCCTAGCACTCGCGCTGGTCCTCTGGTTTATCTCGGCAATCACCACGTTACTGCTGCTGGGCACCCAAGAATCGGCACCATTTGAGTGGAGTGCAGCATTTGAAATCTTGGGCGGAACGTTAATCGGTCTGGCTCTTTATGCAATTCTTGGGGTGGCAATTGGCTCTCTCATCACCAGTCAAGTGGCAGCGATCATTATTGCCTTGGTCTTCTCATTCGTCGTTGAGCCGCTGATCACCGTCTTCTTCTTGTCCGTTGGTCAGTGGTTGCCAGGAAATGCACTCAATGCAATCCTGCAGTCCGGTGGCGGCGGTCCGGAATCGAACGCGTCTGACTTAGTGAGTGTCCCCGTGGGCGTTATTGTGCTGGTCGGTTACACCGTTATTTTCGCCATCGCGGCGGCTCTCATCACCAACAAGCGTGACATTACGTGAGCACTGCACTTCCCGAGATTTTTGGCGAGCACTCCTATGCAAGCGTTGGCCGCCGCCTCGCTGCACTTGCCATTGATTGGTTCGCCAGCCTTGGCATTGCAGTACTGCTATTCCGAGAGTTTGCTTATGGCACACCGGAATCAATGCTTGCAACGACCGGAGTTTTTTTCATAGAAATTGTGATCTTCACGTATCTACTGGGTGCATCCTTTGGTCAAAGACTGCTGGCACTGCGCGTCGTCAATATCAATGGTGGGCGTCTGTCGTTGTGGAGAATCATGGTTCGAACCCTGCTGATTCTTGTAGTGATCCCGCCCCTGGTCATGGACTCAGATGGGCGTGGGTTGCACGATCGAATCGTAGGATCCCGCGTTGTTCGGGTTGCTAAATAAAGAAGTGTTAGCGTGGCCGGCGAACTGAGCGGGCGCTTGTGGGCATCGGACCTTTAGGAATAGGTAGCGAGTTGGCTGCGTTTCCCAGCGCATCAAGTCGACGACGCACTTCGGTGACTTCACCTCCACGCAGGTTGCGGGGTAACTTTGCCAGCGTTTTTTGCAGCTTTTGCAATTTGACCTGGTCGGCTTCAACCCCTACTTGAATTTCATAGATTGGAATATCTGGCACCCATCTGGCGGTCTTTTTTCGCTCATTGGCGAGCAAACTCCCCACGCGCGACGCGGGACCTTCAGAGATCAGGATGACGCCGGGGCGTCCCACCACCCGGGAAATCATGTCTTGGTTTTTATTGACGGCGACGGCAGGAGTCATCGGCCATTTATTTCCCCGGATGCTCTGCACAACCGCTGCCGCGGCCCCCGGTTGACCTTCAATCGATGAGTACGCCGCGGACATGGCCCGACGGCTAAACCAGTAGGTGGCGGCCAATAGGCCGACGGGGAGTCCGATCAGGATTGAGGTGATGGGGTTCAGGAGGAACCACACCGGTGCACCGGCAACGACGGCTCCCAGCGCAAACAATCCAAGGGCCTCTGCCCACAAAAATGGATAGGACTTTTGGGTCGTTTTCCAGTTTTGAACTAGTGATGAAATTCCCTGTCGAAATTTGCCTTTAGCCACTGCATCAGCCTATGGCAATGCTTCTTAATGCTTAATTAAGGGTGACCACCGTGATGGGGTCGCCTGCATTAATCAACCCTGGTCGTTCAACCCAACCGGTGATTCCGCGCAGGTGCATGGCCGCTTTGGGAAAACTGTGCGGCTTGGTTCCATAAACCGACTCGACCATGGCTCCCGCGATGGCGCAGGGGGCGTTAGCCCCGCCGGTCATAATGCTGGCCCCGCTGGGAAACATAAGACGTGACATGAGCGGTAAGGCCGTGAGATCCGGAAAACCTTCCGTGCAGATATTGTCCGCAATTGTTCCCGGGGCTAGGTTTTTGATACCTAAATTGTCTGCGATTAATGCCAGTTGGGCCAGGTCAACTATCGAAATTTGTCGGTAGTTACTGATTTCAGTACCGCCCTCAAATGCATGCCGCTCGCGCGCATTAGCCAGCATGGTGCTCCCAAAGTGTCGATCCCCGGGGATACCGGCGAACTCCAAGTGGATCGAATTAACCGGTGTTGGCATTTCTAAGTCGAGTGACCACACGTGCAAGGCAGCAATTCGCGCGCTCATGTGACGGTTATTCCGCGTTTTTCCATTGCTTGGGCGTAAAGCCGACCCGCTCGGTAACTCGAACGCACGAGCGGACCGCTCATCACCCCCGCGAAACCGATCTCGTA
>JBDNFV010000393.1:0-1918 GCA_041689635.1 Candidatus Nanopelagicales bacterium
CAGACTTAACATCGAGCACAGAATCAGAGACTGGGTCCGAACTCGTTCTGGATGCGGGTAGCGCGCTGCCCGAGCTGGTGGTTCATGTGGCCGGATCGGTGAAAAATCCGGGTTTGTATCGACTCCCGATTGGGGCTCGGGTGGCTGAGGCAATTGAGGCTGCCGGTGGCGTGAGTAAGAAAAACGCGGCCAATTCGGTGAACTTGGCGCGGGAAGTTGTCGACGGTGAGCAAATCTTGGTGGGCGAAAACACGGAGTCGGGTGGGCTGGGAAGTGGCATCAGTATTAATAGCGCGTCCGCGAGTCAACTGGAGGACCTGCCGGGAGTTGGTCCGGTGATTGCCGCGCGAATTGTGGCCTACCGGGAAGCAAACGGCCCTTTCGTCTCCATTGATGCGCTGGGGGAAGTCTCGGGAGTCGGCGATTCGATTCTGGGTAGCATCCTTGACATTGCCCGACTGTAGAGAGATTCCCGGGTGGATCTGCGGTTGCTTTTTCCAGCCGCAGGTTTGTGGCTGGGGGTTGCCGCGACATTTTTTCTGACCGGGCGTGATTCTGATCCGGTAAGCCGTCACTCCAACTCACACCTGGTATTCAGTACGTTAATTGTGGCGGTGGTACTTCTGCTCGTGGGCGTTACTTTTTTCTGGCGTTTGCGCCCGATCCAAGTCAGATCGCATTTGTTTCGCGCTCGATTGATCTTCGTGATCTTCGTAATCTTGGGGTGTTTCGTTACCGCACTTCAGGTGGGCGCTCAAACAAGTCAACCGTTGGCAGGCTGGATTAATCAAAAACCGATTGCCCATATCAGTGGGGTAATTAACACTGAATCGCAGACTCGCGCGACACCAACGGCCGCGGTGTGGAAGGCGCCAGAAGTCCAGGTGTTCACCCTTGCGAGTGATGTGATCACGGTGGATGACGTCGCCTATCGCATTCACGTGCCACTGACTGTGGAAGTGGAGGTGGAAGTTGGCGTTCCGCCACCGGGGACCGCGGTCGTGATCACCGGCAAACTAGGTCAGTCCTACAGGTATGGAAACTTTGCAGCCGGTGTCAGTTCGGTGAGCAACATTGACGTGGTCTCGGCACCTGGATTTATTGATTCGCTCGCCCACACGATGCGCGCGGGCCTGGTGAGTGCGCTTTTTGGTGTCGATGAACGTGGTGGATCACTCGTCGCAGGGTTAGCCATCGGGGATGAGTCGGCACTGCCCAGTGAACTCAAGGATCAGATGCGTCTTAGCGGTTTGGCCCACCTGACGGCCGTATCCGGGGGAAATGTTGCCATCGTGCTTGCCATGGTGCTGTTGATCAGCATGCTGGCCGGGGTAAAACTCTTTGGTCGGGTCGTGCTCTCCCTTGGCGCCCTGGCTTTCTACGTGATTCTGGTTCAACCGCAACCCAGTGTGGTTCGGGCAGCAACCATGGGCGCCATCGTGGTGATTGCTTTTCTCGTCGGTGGGCGCACCGCCGGTCCTTCGATTCTGTCCACGGCGGTAATAATTTTGCTCATTTTGGATCCGAGTTTGGGGACCTCGTGGGGATTCGCACTCTCGGTTTGCGCCACGGCCGGGTTGGTTGTCCTCACCCCGATCTTGATGGAGTACGCGCAGCGGACGCCAATCTTGGCAAGAACTCCGCCGGTGATTCTTGCCGCGGCAATCTTGACAATCGCGGCACAGATTGCCACCTTGCCGGTACTCATCGTGATGGGAACACCCATCGGACTTGGATCGGTGCCAGCAAATATTTTGGCGATGCCCATGGTGCCATTCATCACCGTTGGGGGGTTGCTCGCCTCGTTGACCTCGCTCGTGAGTCCTGAACTCGCCCACGGACTGGCGCTGGTGAGTTCCTTGCCCGCGATCTGGATTGCCTCCCTTGCCGCATTCTTTTCGGGTTGGCCCGCGGTCAG
>JBDNFV010000394.1:0-2223 GCA_041689635.1 Candidatus Nanopelagicales bacterium
CGCGATCCTCAAGGGTTGCGGGGATCCAGAATCCGGTGCCATCAAAGACAACATTGATTTGATCGTGGACTCGGTGCTGGGTGTGGTGGATCCCGGTGCGGTGGAAGTCAAAGTTGCTAAAGATGTTCGCGTAATGGATTCGGATGAGCAAAGATAAGTCTTGACGTTCAATAAGCCTTGCTTAGATTGTGGCAAGGTCACGCAAGGTAGTCGATGTCCAGGTTGCCAAACGCAATGGGAACGCATCCGCAGTAATCAGCGACCAGTGCGAGCGCACTACGCTGGCGATTACAAACGCAGGGCAAAGCAAATTCGTGAAACCGCGGTTGCCTGTTGGATCTGTGGTGATGGCTGGCGTGAGGGTGATCCTTGGCAAGCTGATCATGTGGTGGCTGGGGATCCCCTATCGGTGCTGCTGCCGGCGCACAGATCCTGCAACTCCAAACGATTTAATCAACGCAAAAATAAAAAATAATTATTGAAAAAAAGTGGCGGCCCCCCGGTGGCATTCTCGGGGGTAGGGTAGAAATTGGGACAATGGCAACAACGGCTACCCCTATTCCTTCCTTTCCGCACCGCGTGTGGGTCACATTGAATGTGGGCTTTGCTGGGCCATAGCAGCCACGCTAGGGCATCAGCGGCGTTGTGGTCAATCCCTTTCACATAATTGGTTGAGTTTGTGTCTTGGCGATGCCTTATTTGGACGCGGCATCTTAAGTGTTACATGATAAATGTGTGAGGGATTGCCTGAATGTAGCTCTGTTTTGCGGTACAATTTGAGCATGGCATGTTCCTGGTGTTCGCTGCCGTTGCGCAAGCGTTCGGGCGCGTTGACTTGTTCTGTTCGCTGTCGGGTTGCCAAATCTCGGGTCACTTTTCCGGAAGAAATGCGGGCGCTGCCGAACTGGTTGCGCCACAAGTCAAAAGCTCCGTGGGCTGTGGCAAATTATCCAGGGTCATCAACGAATCCCAAAACGTGGTCATCCTTTGATTACGCAAATAAATCGACGGTTGGGGATGGTTTGGGCTTTACGTTGAACGGCGATGGCATCGCTTGCATTGATCTGGATCATTGCATTGTGGATGGCATGTTGGATGAGCGCGCACAGTTGATTGTTGATTGTTGTCGCAGCACGTTCATTGAAGTTTCCCTGTCGGGGACTGGGTTGCACGTTTTTGGTCGTGCAGTGGTGGGCAAAGGTTTTGTGCGTAATGGTGTGGAGGTTTATGATCGTGGGAGATTCATTGCTGTCACGGGTCGTAGGTTCAAAAAGTGTCCATTGGTTTTGTCTGACATTTCAGATGTGATTAGTTGTTTGTGAGGTTGTCATGCCAGGTCGTGGGCCAGTTCCAAAAACGTCGTTGACTCGGGACACGGACAACAAGCGGCGTGAGGTGCAAACAACGAAGGTTTCCCATGATGGTGTTTTGCGTGGGGATGTTTTGCCGAAGGATCTGGACTGGCATCCGCGCACAAAAGCGTGGTGGTTGAATTGGCGCAAGTCTCCAATTGCTCAAACTTTTACTGATAATGATTGGGATTTTTTGTTGGACACGGCGTTGTTGCATTCGGAAATGTGGAATGGGGAAGTTCGGCATGCCGCGGAAATCCGTCAGCGGGTGTCTTCCTTTGGGGCGACTCCAGAGGCGCGGCTGCGGTTGCGGATCCGGGTGACTGATGAGGCGACAGAGATTGCGCACACGGTGAGTATGGATGCGGAGCGCAGGAAACGGTTGAAAGCAATCAGTGAATAAGTCGTTGGGTTTTTCTATTGTTTCCTGGATTGAAACTTTCTTGGTGCATGGGCCGGGTGATATTGAAGGTGCGCGGATCATGTTGGATGATGAGTTTGCGCGGTTTGTTGTGCGCTCATATCAGGTGGATGTGGACGGAAAAAAAACGATTCGACGCGCAGTTATCAGTCGTCCGAAAGGTCGCGCGAAGTCGGAGCTTGCTGCCTTTATTGCGATGGCTGAGGCTCTGGCTCCGGTGCGGTTTCATCACTGGGCTGTTGATGGGGAAGTAAGTTTTTGGGGTTACGCATACGAGGCCGGCGAACCTGTCGGCGCTGTGGTGAAGCGTCCAGAAGTTTTGTGTTTTGCCACTGAGCTGGGGCAGGCGGGCAATACTTATGATGCAATTTTGTTTATGTGCAAGGAATCGTTGCCGTTGATCGAAGCTTACCCTGGGATTGATCCGGGTTACGCTCGCACTTTGCTGCC
>JBDNFV010000395.1:0-4829 GCA_041689635.1 Candidatus Nanopelagicales bacterium
GCCCAGTTCGACACCTCGTACCAATCGAAACCGGCGCCCTGCAACATCGTGTCAATAATGCCGTGGCGATCAGCGCACGCGTCGTCATCGGGTGGAGGTAACGCACCCGAATTAACGGCACGCGCCATTGCCGTTCCTGGTTCAACGATGAGTGAGTACGCGGCGACGTGATCAACGCCCGCGTTAATGCACGCATCGACTGAATCTCGAACATCTGAATCCGTCTCACCTGGAGTTCCGTAAATCAAATCCAAATTCACGTGCTCAAAGCCGGCTTCGCGAGCCCACTTTGCTGCCTGCTCGCTCGCACCGGCTGTATGTGTTCGTTGCAGGGTTGCCAGAACTCCCGGTGCAACACTTTGCATACCAAATGACACCCGATTAAAACCACCGTCCCGTAACGCAGACAACATCCGCGCATCAACCGAGTCCGGATTTGCTTCGGTCGTAATTTCAACCTGTGGATCGATGGGAAAATGATTTTCGATGCCCCGAAGGATTTGGGTCAAAGCATCAGAACCAATCAGGGTGGGTGTTCCCCCGCCAATAAACACCGTCGACACGACGGGTGCGTCAAGGGTGCGGGATGCAAGTTCGAGTTCGCGAATCAGCAGTTCGTGAAAAGTTCCCTGGGAAACACCACCACCTAATTCTTGAGCGGTGTAGGTGTTGAAATCACAATAACCGCAAATGCTGGCGCAAAAAGGGATATGTATGTAGAGCGAAAACGGTGCGTCGTTCTGATCGGTCATTTTTTGGGTGATGCGTCAGATGTTGACAGAACCGCGATGAAAGCTTCTTGGGGAACTTCAACGCTTCCCACCATTTTCATCCGTTTCTTGCCTTCTTTTTGCTTTTCAAGAAGTTTGCGTTTGCGCGAGATGTCTCCGCCGTAACACTTGGCCAGTACGTCCTTGCGAACGGCTCGGATTGTTTCTCGGGTAATGATCCGGGAACCGATTGCCGCTTGAATCGGCACCTCATACTGCTGGCGCGGGATCAATTCTTTGAGTTTTTGCACCATAAGAACTCCGTACGCCTGTGACTTGTCGCGGTGCACGACCGCACTGAAAGCATCCACGGCTTCTCCATGCAACAGGATGTCTACTTTCACCAAATCCGCCTCTTGCTCACCTGTTGGTTCGTAATCTAGGGATGCGTAACCTCGCGTGCGCGACTTGAGCTGGTCAAAAAAGTCGAAGACAATCTCGGCTAATGGGAGCGTGTAACGCAATTCGACACGATCTTCGGAGAGGTAATCCATGCCCAGAAGAACGCCACGGCGCTGTTGACACAGTTCCATGACCGCACCAACAAACTCACTGGGCAAAAGTACGGTTGCGCGCACCACCGGCTCAAAAATGTGGGCCAACTTTGATTCTGGGAACTCGCTCGGGTTGGTGACAACAATTTCTTTTCCAGCGTCCGTGGTAACCCGGTACACCACGTTGGGGGCAGTGGAAATCAACTCAAGGTTGAACTCGCGTTCTAGTCGTTCCCTCACGATCTCTAAATGCAACAATCCTAGGAACCCGCAGCGAAAACCAAAACCCAGTGCGAGTGAGGTTTCGGGTTCGTAACTCAACGCCGCGTCATTGAGTTTGAGTTTGTCCAAAGCATCACGCAGTTCAGGGTAGTCCGAGCCATCAAGTGGGAAGAGCCCAGAAAAAACCATGGGCAGCGGATCGCGGTATCCACCCAATGATTGCGTCGCACCACGCACAGCTGTCGTGACCGTGTCGCCCACCCGGGATTGGCGAACGTCTTTCACCCCGGTGATTAAGTAACCCACTTCGCCAACGCCGATTCCCTCTGATGGAACCGGCTCGGGTGAAATCACTCCCACTTCCAAAAGTTCATGGGTGGTTCCCAGTGACATCATTTCTATCTTGTCTCGCTTGCCAATTCGACCGTCGACCACGCGCACGTAGGTGACCACACCGCGATAGGTGTCGTACACCGAGTCAAAAATGAGTGCTCGCGGTGGCGCCGACGCATCACCCTTTGGGGCCGGGATTTTTTCGACAATTCGTTCCAATAGCTCCGAAACTCCTTCACCCGTCTTCGCCGAAACTTTGAGTACATCCGCGGGATCGCACCCAATAATGTGGGCGAGTTCGGCGGCATATTTTTCGGGCTGGGCGGAAGGAAGGTCGATCTTGTTTAACACCGGGATGATCTCCATGTCGTTTTCCATGGCCAAATACAGGTTCGCCAGAGTCTGGGCTTCAATCCCTTGGGCGGCATCAACCAGAAGGACCGCCCCCTCACAGGCTGCCAAGGACCGGGACACTTCATAGGTGAAGTCAACGTGTCCGGGGGTGTCAATCAGGTTCAAAACGTATTCACGGCCGTCGGGTGATTGATAGGGCAGTCGGACCGCCTGGGACTTAATGGTGATTCCACGCTCACGCTCGATATCCATCCGGTCGAGGTACTGCGCCCGCATGGACCGGGCATCGACCAAACCCGTGTGTTGAAGCATCCGGTCAGCGAGGGTGGACTTGCCGTGGTCAATGTGGGCAATAATGCAAAAATTGCGGATAACCGCTGGATCGGTGGATCCCGGGCGCGGACTACTCACGTTTTTCCTCACAGGTGACGGTTTGGACAAAGATTTCGGGCCGGTGGCCAATGACACCTAGCCTACGGGTACTCTTTGACGGCTGTACAAACGAGACCTCGACAACAATTCGAACTGAGAGTAAAGAACCACTATGGCAAATATTAAGTCCCAGAAGAAGCGGATTCTCACCAATGAGAAGTCCCGCCTTCGCAACAAGTCGGTCAAGTCTTCCCTTCGCTCCGCTGTTCGCAAGTTCCGCGAGGCACTGGCCACCGGTGACAAGGACGCAACGGTGAGCGCTGCCCGCGCAGCCAACCGTGAACTCGACATTGCCGTTCGCAAGGGTGTTATTCACGAAAACCAGGCAGCCAACCGCAAAAGCTCGATTTCAAAGCAAACCGCTGCCCTGTAAATCTGCACACGAAGTTTTTTGTGGCCCGCGCTAATGAGTGCGGGTCACAAGTTTTTCTAGTTCAAACAATTTCTGCTCGGGGTCAAGGGCTGAGCCAAGTGCGATCCCGCCCTTCATCGCCGGGTCGGCGTCGGCAATGGCAATGACCAGAGATGCCAACTTGCGCTGGTCTCCACTCCACAGGGACCACTGTTTGCGCAGGGTTTTCACTTTCCATGGAGGTACCCCAGCTTCACGAGCCACTTCATTATCACTCGCGCCGGTCGCCGAACCACCAACCAAAATCATGGAGCGCAGTCCATTTGCCAAGGCGGTGACGGTGGTCACCCCCACTCGACCAGGGTCAGACTCCAAAGTACTTTGCCGCAGCAATTTAATTGCCTCTACTGTTTTTTTGTCCCACAGTGCATCAGAGATCGCATAACCACTGATGGGAGCGGTCCCCTCAAAGTATGCCCGTACGTGGACGTCATCAATCGGGTCAACTTCCACATCACTGCACAGTTGGCCAATGGCATTGGTCAGTGCGGGCAGGTCTTGCCCGAAGGACTCAACGAGGAAATTCAGTGCTGCCGGCGTCATTTTTCGCTTGCGACGGGTGACTTCTTTGATCAGGAAATCGGTCGTGTCTCGCCCGCGCTTGATTTCTTTGCAGTCAATTTTTTCGGCTCCGGCCTTGACCGCTGCGTCAATGAGTTGTTTGCGTTTCACCCCGCCGGGATGGGTGAGCAGGAGCCACACGCTTTCGGGCAAGTCCGCAATGATCGCTTTAAGTACATCAACCCCGTCGTCGTTGAGTGCATCAATTCCTTCGATGACCACCAGAACGTCTTCCCCGAATAAGGTTGGCTCGCACGCTTGGGCAATATGGGCGGAGGCATCTTCATGCGCGGGATCCACAACGATTCGAGTGATGTCGGGGACCTGCTTGGTCACCGTGGTTGTGAGATTCACTTTGACGCGATCCACGAACACCGTTTCACTTCCGACGGCGATGGTGATCCGATGAGGCACACCCAAGCATGACACGAGCACCTCACCTTTGGGTAACCGCGCTCCAAACTCCGTGGGCAGAAAGTGACAGTGCCACCGCCCCGTCCTGATCGGTGCGAAAAATTTCCGCTCCGTGCCACTGTTTTAATGCAGCGGGTGAAGGGTGACCGTAGTCATTATTTTTGCCAACCCCGATTAAGGCGATTTCCGCGTTAGCCCACGAGGCGAATCTTTCATCAAGATTTGCTGAGCCGTGATGCGGAAGCTTGATCACGTCGACGTCCATGATGGCAAAATCGCGGATGATTTCTGACTGTGCTTCGCGTTCAATGTCACCCGTCAGCAAAATTTTTCTACCTTCGATACTCACAACAACCACGACACTTGCGTTATTAGGCATGGAGCCCTCACGAATATAACGAGCGGGCCACATCACCTGCACGGACACCTCACCCAGCGAGTACCGCTGGCCAGCCATGGCTACCGACTGCGGCATGTCCGCAGGAATTGCCCGCAGGAACTTGTCAAATTGCTCTTTGGGTTCAAAGAAACCCGTTGAAATTATTCGGTGAACCTGGCGCCCGCGCAAGGCTCCGGCAATCCCGCCCACATGATCACTGTGAAAGTGGGTGAGCACGATCGCTTCAATCTCGGTCACTCCTAAGTCGCGTAAGCAATCATCAATGAGTTCCTCGTCCGCGCCAACATCAAAGACCATGACGCTGCCACTGCGATCCCGCAACACCATTGCATCGCCCTGTCCCACATCACACATGACGAGTGACCACGTATCCCCAGGCCAGTTACTCCACGGTGCAGAATTCGTTCCCTGAATCCAGATGAGTGAGAGCACGGCGA
>JBDNFV010000396.1:0-1308 GCA_041689635.1 Candidatus Nanopelagicales bacterium
TATTGGTGGACGACCGGGTGGAAGTGTGTTTGAAAGCTTTGATGCCGCGCTTACCGCCCACTTTGTTGGCGGTTGTGTCATTGGAAGTGATGCAAATGCTGGAGTGATTGACGGTTACCACCGCGTGTACGGTCACGCGGGACTGCACATTGTTGACGGCTCGGCTATCACTGCCAATCTTGGGGTTAATCCGTCGTTGACCATCACGGCTCAAGCCGAGCGAGCGATGGCACTGTGGCCCAACAGGGGTGATGCAGATACTCGACCCGCGCTCGGTTCGCACTATAAAAAAATGTCACCCATTGCTCCCAAAAACCCTTATGTTCCCGAGCATGCACCAGCGGCATATCGAATCAATCCGTGACCTCCGAGGGTATGAACATCGACGAAGGGCTTTGGGTCGTACCAGTCACGAACGGGGCATCACTACACAATGTGGTTCTAGGAAGTGAGCATGAAAAAACTCGCAAAGGCTTCTTTGCGAGTTTTTCGATTCTAGCGTTTGGTTGATCGGTTTCGCTCAGCCTTCGTGGCGGCGAAAGATCGCGTCGATTTCATCCCGGTGCGATGGGCTCATGGCTTGTGACCGTTGAAAATCCCATTCCTGCTGAAACGACCGACGCGGGTTTGACTGGAAAATCTGGCTAAGAACTTTTCCGAAGCTCTGCATAACATTCACATCCTTCTAACATTTTGTATTCCCGGGGTCTTCCGGTAAGACAATAATACGACATAGTTGTTATACAACTGTTATCGGGGGTCGGAATTCGTGGTGACGTGTAGGTTAATAAACGGATTTCGTTAGGAAACTTGTACTTTTGTGCTCAAACCAGAAGCCGGGGTTTGTCCCATTTGTGTCACGGCTAGTACCCGGAACCGGTAATTTCCGGCTTTGGTTGGCAGCGGGCAGGTAAGGGATTTCGCGGCTGGATTGAAACTTTTGATCGTGCAGACTCTCATGCCCTTCACGTCTACCACCCGATACTGACTCACCACGGCGGAGGTCGTTCCCGCCAGCGTTGTAAAGGTGATCTTCTTTTTCTTTATTATTGGCGGCGCCATCTGGCTCGGAGACGCCGTCACGGCGCTGAGGCTCGCAGGTTGTGCATTTCCTTCACCCTGCGCGTTTCGAGCGCGGACGCTGAAACTGTGTTCACCATCAGGCAGCTTTGTCACCGTGCACGTAAGGGTTGGCGTTGTACAAATGACAACCCCGGCCGGATCAACGACTTCGTAACCAACCACGGTCTCGGGAGAAGTGATGGGCACTTGCCAATTAACCACGACTGAATTGTTGACCGGCGTCAA
>JBDNFV010000397.1:0-1568 GCA_041689635.1 Candidatus Nanopelagicales bacterium
GCGCGTTGAACATGGTGGAAGCGACTTCACCGACCGCTGGGTTGGCAGCCGCGCCTCCAATGAGAATGACTCGATGCACGGGGGCACCTGCTCGAGTCAGTGCATCAACCGCATCAGCGAGTCCACCAAACATTCCTTCAATCGCACTTCTTGCCAAGTTTTCTGCGGTCATATTTTCACGGGTCATGCCGTGCAGTGAACCTCGTGCATCCGGCAGATTGGGCGTGCGCTCACCGTCCAGGTATGGAATAAATGACAACCCGCCAGAACCGGGGGCTGCTGTGAGAGCAAGTCGCGCGAACTCGTCAAAGTCAACATTGAGCATCGCAGCGGTCGCTGTCAAAATGCGGGCGGCATTGAGTGTGCACACGAGTGGCAGATAGTTTCCCGTAGCGTCGGCAAAACCGGCAACAAAGCCCGACGGATCTTGGGTCGGTGAATTCGACCCGGCAAATGCGGTGCCCGACGTTCCCAGTGAAACGACAACGTCTCCCGGTTTCACACCGAGTGCCAAAGCAGCTCCCATGTTGTCACCCGTCCCGGGGCCGATCACGATGTCGTCGCGACCAATACCGATTGCTGTTCCGACGGCCTCACTCGGACCGGCCACTCGGGGAAGTACGAGTTCGTGGCCGATCGCGAGTTCTACCAGATCCTGCCGATATTCATTGGTTAACGGGGACCAGTAACCGGTCCCGCTGGCATCACCACGATCCGTCGTTAGATTTGTCGGCTTGCCCGCGAGCATCCAGGTGAGATAGTCGTGCGGCAATACAACACTGCTTGTGCGTTGAGCATTTTCTGGTTCGTGCTGGGCCATCCACCGCAGTTTCGACACCGTGAAAGCCGCGACGGGAACGCTGCCCACCGCAGCCGACCAAGCGGACGGACCACCAAGTTCCTGCACCAAATCTTCGGCTGCCTGGGCGGATCGAGTGTCGTTCCACAAGAGTGCATCACGCACAATCACGTGCTGGGAATCCAGCGCCACCATGCCGTGCTGTTGACCGGCCACACTGATTGCGGACACGCCCTCGAGCGCCTCGGGCACAATCGAATTAAGAGCATCCCACCACGCAACTGGATTTACTTCGGTGCCATCGGGATGTGAGGCTCGGGCCTCTCGAACTAACTCACCGGTCTGTGCGTCGCGCACAACAATCTTTACCGACTGGGTTGAGGAGTCAACACCGGCAACGAGCACGCGGTCAGCGGTCATGTGATATTTCAATCCTCATGAGCGCAGCCTAGAGTGTTCCCAGCCCGTGCGGGGAACCCGACAAAGCAGACGCAACAGGGGGGTGTGCACCACAATCTTCGCCGGGTTCCACATATAACTATGCCAGATTAAGTCGCAGTTAGTTGGGGCGAATACCGGGTTTGTCCGCGATCCGGACCGGTCACCTGCTGGTGAACTCGAGGGTTCACCAGCGTGGCAACGATTTTCCGGGATTGAGAATTCCTTGCGGATCCCAAGCGGCCTTGATTCGAGCGTGCAGTCCAATCGCAACGTCATCCAATTCACGGGCGAGGGCCTCCCGCTTGAGATTTCCCACACCGTGCTCGCC
>JBDNFV010000398.1:0-1068 GCA_041689635.1 Candidatus Nanopelagicales bacterium
GTTATTCAACGTGAAGGAAAACAACAGGTTCATCCTGATGCCATTGTTTTCGCGGAATACATTGAGTCTTTAGCGCTACCGACTTTTGGTGACGGCAAAGTTTTTCTCACTAATGCATTACCGGACTCATTCAGTGACACCGTGATTTACGGATTACCGGAATTACTCGATGCAACCTACGAAGTGGTGCCACGTGCGGCACAGGACGCCTTAACTGCCGCTCAGGGTGTTGATGGCAGGCGAAAAAAAGACGCGGCCATCGCGGTCATTAAGCAAGCGACCGTGGTGGCGAGTGGAATTGGTGCAGTGCCCATCCCGGTAGCCGACGCAGCATTGCTTGTGCCACATCAAGTCGCCATGATCGCGCGGATTACGGCGATCTATGGACTGCCCCGTTCGCGATCGCGCGCTCTGTCAATTGTGGGTAGCGCGATTCTGACGGGTGGGGCGACGTACGCCGGACGGTACGTCGTTACGCAATTACTCCGATTCGTTCCAGGCGGGTTCGTTGCTGGAACGGTGATATCCAGCACCGTTGCGGCCGCCTTGACCAGGACAATCGGCTTTGCTTGGGTAAAAGTTTGTGAGTACGCCATTACCCTGTCACAGACAGACCAAGAGTCCTTTTTCTCCGGTTCGCAGGCGAGCGACGCTTTCAAGAAGTTTTTGAAATCGGGGAAGTAGCCTTTTCTCAACCCGGCCAGAGAAGGACGACGTGATGTTACGGTTCACTCCATGAAAAAGATTTTTGCGTTCCTCGTCCTTATCGGTGCAAGTCTTGGTGGATTTTTCTGGTGGAAACGAAATCAGGTGGCCGCCGCCAACCAGGTAGGCGCCGACCCGTGGCCGGAAGCGGTGACGGGGGAGCCGGTTTCCGCGGTGGAAACCCCGGCGCAAGTTTCGGCCCCCGCACACGAACCTGACCTAAAAAAGAAGGCAACCCCGAAGAAGTCGAGCGCCAAGAGTTCGGTTCCCCCGCCGGCCAAAGCGAGTGACTCGCACAAGAGCTAAATTTCCCCGTTATGCCCATGGCGAAGCAGATGTATTCGCGGTGGTCAGAGGTCGGCA
>JBDNFV010000399.1:0-6086 GCA_041689635.1 Candidatus Nanopelagicales bacterium
CCAAATACCTGGAGTTGCACCCGGCCTAATCGCACGCCTTCATGAGCTGTGTCAAAACTCCAACCGGCCGAGGAGGGCTGCGTGTCCACCATCGTGAAATCGGCTTCCAGGTTTTCACCATAGGTGCGAATATCAACACCGACGGTTCGGGCCTTTTCAACCAGACGTGCTGCCCCGGGGTCATCTATGCAAGCGACCAAGAATCCGTCACGATCCTTTATCCCTACGGCGAAGTCGAAGAAAGCTTGCTCGATAGCGTCGAATGTGCCCCAGTAGTCAAGGTGATCTGGCTCAATATTTGTCACAATGGCAACATTCGGGTGGAGTTGCAGGAACGTTCCATCACTTTCGTCGGCTTCAGCCACAAACAGGCTGCCAGTACCGAGATGTGCATTGGCACCACTTTCGTTAAGTTCACTTCCAATGGCAAATGAAGGATCCGCTCCCGCATGCTGTAGTGCCACGGTGATCATCGACGTTGTTGTCGTTTTACCATGAGTACCGGTAACAGCCACGCCGGTAAATCCGTTCATGATCGCGGACAATGCCTCTGCGCGATTCACAATACGCTTGCCGCTTCTCATGGCCGCAAGACGTTCAGGATTGTCTACCGGGATAGCAGTTGAAAGAACTAAGGTGTCAATGTCACGCACATGATCTGGATCGTGACCGACGACGGTGTCAACTCCGACCGCGCTCAAAGCGGCGAGTCGGCGCGAATCTTTTGCATCGCATCCGCTCACCGGCACACCTCTTGCCGCCAGGATTCGAGCAATACCAGACATTCCAGCTCCGCCAATCCCAACCACATGTACCCGACCTAAATCCGCCAACGTCACGTTCAACCTTTCCCTTCCACCCGGTAAACCATCGTCAAGAACACGATAACCCCCAACTCGCCAATTCCCGGGCAGCATGTGGTGGGTTCTCGGCCTTCATTGCCGTTTCCATCTGTTCGAGCAAATGCGAATTGGTAATCAAAGGAACAATTTCGTTGACAATCATCTCTTTGTCGAAGTTTGAGTTTTCACATAAACGTGCCGCACCAGTTTGGATCAATTTGTGAGCATTCCGGTTTTGCTCACCATTCCCGATCGGGAGGGGAACGAAAACTGCTGGAATACCCACCGTGGCAATCTCAGCGACACTCATGGCGCCTGCCCTGGCCACAACTAAATTAGCCGCGCTGTAAGCCAAATCCATTCGATTGATGAACGGCACCGGAAGATAACGCGCGCCAGATTCGTGACTGGCTTCGTGAGCATGACTTAGATTCGCCGCACCCACCGAATGCAGAACACTTACTCCGGCCGCAAGCACGGTTGGTAGCGCTGCGGCAATCGCCGAGTTGATGGATTGTGCACCCTGTGAACCACCGAAAACCAGAAGGACCGGGCCGTCTTTGGGGAGTTTAAAAAAATCGCGAGCCATGGTGCGATCTGCCTGCCGGTTAAGGTGCACAATGTCATCACTCAGGGGCATTCCGATGACCCGTGCACCTGGCAAAACTCCGTCAAACATCGTGGCCACATTCGAGGTGAGTCGGGCACCTAATTTATTTGCCAGTCCAGCAGTGGAATTTGCCTCGTGAACGATGATGCACAAACCTAAACTTTTCGCGGCCAAGTAAGCGGGCGCGCTGGCGTAGCCGCCAAATCCAATGACGACATCCGTGACATTATTTTTCATAAATCTACGAGCTAAATGGGTGGACCGGATAAAGGTAGCGGGAAATATCAATGCTTGACCATTCAATTTCCGTGGGAACGGCGCAGATGGTAGTAACTCGAGGGCCAGTCCCGTTGGTGGCACCAAAGTGGCGTCAAGGCCACGATCCGTGCCCATGATTGTGACGTCGGCATGTGGATCTAGCTCAAGAATGGCCCGGGCCGTATTGATAGCCGGATACACGTGGCCAGCACTTCCGCCGGCAGCAAGGACAAATTTCACGGTCATCTATTCTCGGGGAAATCTCGACATTAGCGTCTGCGCATGGCAGCAGCGCTTTGCCTTCGCCGAATGATCCGGCGGGCCCTAGGTTCATTGCGAGCACACGCCAACAACATTCCGATGGAGATCAGAGTAGGAATTAACGATGAGCCGCCATAGGACACCAGCGGAAGCGGCACGCCCGTGACGGGCAAGAGACCTATCACGGCGCCAATATTGATCACAGCTTGAATGACAATCCAAGAACCAACCCCGGCCGCGGCCAAGCGGACAAACGGTTCCTGCGAATTTTTACTTAGTCTAAATATTGAGAATGCCAAAATTCCAAACAGCAGCAAAACCGAAATCGTGCCGATCAACCCAAGTTCTTCTCCGATGACCGGGAAGATGAAGTCTGTGTGCGCCTCGGGTAGCGAGCCCCATTTCTCGCGGCTACCGCCAAGTCCAACTCCCCAAAGTCCACCGGTTCCCAGTGCGTATTGGCCCTGAGTCACCTGCCACCCAAATCCAAGGCGATCGGCGTCTGGGTTGAGCCAGTTGGTAATTCGCTCCATGCGGTACGGCGCTGCAAGGGTTAAGACCCACACCGCAAAAAGTCCAAAGCCACCGAAGAGCGCAAAAAGACGAACGGGGACTCCGGCTGCAAAAAGGATGCCGCATAAAATTGCAGCTAGCATCAAGGTGTTGCCAAAGTCTCCTTCGAGCAAAATCAGGATCATCATGATTCCAGCGACGGGGAGGATCGGTACCAAAATATTTCTCCAGGTTGGAATATGACGATCTTTACGCGTTAGTACTTCGGCGCCCCAAATGACGAGCGCCAATTTGGCGAACTCACTCGGCTGCAATCTAAATGGTCCAAATATTTCAATCCAGTTTCGTTGTCCGGCAACTTCAACGCCAATGATCAGGACCAAAATGAGCAGGCCAAACGCTATCGCAAGAAAGACCCAGGCGCTTTTACGCCAGAATTGAATTGACGAGCGAGCCGCAAAAATTAACGCGATGACTCCTCCGACGGCAAAAAGTGCTTGTCGCTGGGCGAGGGTGTAGGCCGACCCGAAAACTCGAACGCTCTCCACCGAGGAAGCGGAAAGCACCATAACCAGTCCGAGTCCCAGCAAGAGCAGCGTTGAGCCCATGATCAAGTAGTAGGTACTTAATGGGTGCTCGGCGAGCAAAGCGAAACGCGACTTTTTATAGGCCTGGGTAATCCGGTGAAGCCCTTGTGTGGAAGGACGGGAAATCACTGACATTAATGGCCCAATTCGTCCACGACGGCGCTAGCAAAAACTTGACCGCGATGCGAGTAGTCCCTGAACATGTCCCATGAGGCGCACCCGGGAGCAAGTAAAACCGTGTCGCCGACAGCCGCCCGCTCGCGTGCAATGCGCACGGCCTCATTCATGGCACTAGTCTCTCGAGTGGCCAGTGTGATTACTGGGACATTTGGTGCGTGTCGGGCCAGACAGTCGGCAATCAATGGAGCATCTGATCCCAGCAGGATGGCCAATTTGATCCGACCGGCATGGGCCAGCACGAGCTCCTGGAAATCTTGCCCTTTGGCCAGCCCCCCAGCTATCCAGATAACCGATGGGTAGGTTGCCAGGGATTTATTCGCCGCGTGTGCATTAGTGGCCTTTGAATCATCAACGTAAGTGACTCCCCAATCACTGGCAACAACGGCGTTGCGGTGCGGGGCGGGAACAAAATTGCGCAATCCATCGCGCACTGCAGCGGGCGAGACCCGGTTGTGGTCTCCGGCGCCAGAAGTGCCAAAGGCCCGAGCCAAGGCTGCGGCGGCAAGCGCATTTTCAATATTGTGATCTGCAGCAGGGTGAACGTCGGACACAAGCGCCAACTCTTGGGCGTAGTCCTTGCGATTGGGGATAAATGCACGATCAACGATGGCACCGTCGACAACACCCAACTCACTCAATGCTGGAATGCCACGCGAGAAACCAACAGCGCGACAACCTTCCACAACGTCAGCTAATTCAACCATCGACAACGTCGCGTCATCGTGGCCGTTGTAAATCGCCGCGTATTCGGTTCGTTCATAGACTCGCGCTTTTGCCCGGGTATATCGCTCAAAATCACCGAAGTGATCAACATGATCGGGCGCAAGATTCAGACACACCGATGCCCACGGACTCATGGTGTACACGAATGGCAGTTGCGGGGCGCCAACCTCCACGGCCACGACGTCGAGTTCGTCATGCATCACCACTCCTACCAATGAGTGGCCAATATTTCCCGCAGCTTCACTGCGCAGACCAGCGGCGCGTAGAATTGAGTTCAGCATAAGTGTCGTGGTGGTTTTACCGTTGGTCCCGGTCACACACAGCCACTGTGCAGCACCACTTCTGGGGCGGATCCTCCACGCTAATTCAAGTTCACCCCATATCGGGATTCCTAAGCGCTTTGCCTGCTTGTGGAAATGATGCTGAGGGGGCAAGCCTGGGGAACTGATTACCAGATCGAAATTTTCGCTTGGTAGTTCCCCTGCCTCGAGGAAGATCGACGCCCCCAGTGAGCCTAAAATTTCTGCTCGTTCATTCACCTGATCATGAGATGAAGAGTCAACAATGCTCACGTGCGCGCCCAGTTGCATCAGGGCGTCACCCGTGGCGAAGCCGGCTACTCCCAGCCCCAACACTCCAACACGAAGCGAGGACCAGTTGGCGTCACGCGAGGTAAATTCGTCGAGTTCGCGCATTAGGCGCGAACCCATTCCGCATAAAAAATGGTGAGACCTGCTCCGATGCATAGCCCTTGAATAATCCAGAATCGCACCACAATTTGGATCTCGGGCCAACCGAGCATTTCAAAATGGTGATGCAAAGGCGCCATCCGGAAAATGCGTTTCCCAGTTAATTTATAGGACCCAACTTGCCCGATCACGGACAAAGTTGTGATCAGGAAAAGACCTGCAAGCAGGGGCAGCAAAAGTTCCGTGCGAGTCAGCACTGCTAACCCCGCGATACCTCCACCGAGGGCGAGTGAACCGGTATCTCCCATAAAGATTCGGGCAGGCGAAGTGTTGAACCACAGAAAACCAAAACTTGCGCCTGCGGCGGCGGCAGCAACCATCGCGAGATCAAGTGGATTTTGTGTGTTGTAACAAAACTCGGTAACCTCGAATGCGCAATTTTGCCCGTATTGCCAGATAGCAAGAAGTACGTAGGCCAAGAAACTCATGATTGCCGCACCTACGGCAAGTCCATCGAGGCCGTCTGTGAGGTTCACACCATTTGTTGTTGCGGTAACGAGGAACCACACCCATAGAAGGAAAAGCCCCAGGGGCAGGACAAGACTCGTGTCGCGGACAAACGAAATGGCCATCGATGCGGCGGTATTCCCTGCTGCATCGGGAAACTGAACCGATAAGTACGCAAAGGAAAACGCGACAACCGCTTGACCAACCAACTTTGTCCGCGCTCTTAAACCTGTACTTCGTTGTTTGAAGATTTTTAAATAGTCATCGGCAAGACCAACGAGCCCCAGACCCACCATGAGATAAAGAACGAGCAATGCGGAGATGGAAACAGGTCGCCAGGTAAATAAATGCGTTAAAAAATAGCCCGCAAGTACCGCGATGATAATGGCCAACCCACCCATGGACGGTGTGCCGCGTTTCCCTTCGTGTGCGGGGTACAACCGTCCTTCTTCTGATGCCCGAATTGCTTGCGAATACCCATGCTTGCGGAGTAGGTTGATCAGCAATGGAGTCCCGAGAAAAGAAACCAACGTCGCAATTGCCCCCGCAATAACGACTAGCCTCATGGTTGTCCCTGCTCTCGGTCAGTACCCGAATTAAAGCCCCCCGTGACACTACTTAATCTGAGCTCGAGAATCTCACCTGCCACGCGCTCAAGACCTATTGATCGTGAAGCCTTCACTAACACAATGTCACCCGGCTCTAACTCACCAGCCAGTAAGTTCATTGCTTCATCAATGTCGGAGACCCACACGGACTCTTTGCCCCACGAGCCTTCATTAGCGGCCGCCAAGTGCATTACTTTGGTTCCCTGGCCAACACACACTAAACGGGAGATATCCAGCCGGACGGCCAATCTTCCAACGGCGTCGTGTGCATCCAGTGCATAATCACCTAACTCCCGCATCTCCCCCAG
>JBDNFV010000400.1:0-2159 GCA_041689635.1 Candidatus Nanopelagicales bacterium
AATCACGATGAGGGTCATCAGAGGGGTTGCCCCGTTGATAATTCCGGCAAATGCTGAAGAGACTCGGGTCTGACCGAATGCAAACAGCATCCAAGGAATGGATACAAATAGCAGGCTCGCTACGAAAATATATTTCCACGCTCACAATGATCAGGGTCACCGCGCCGAGGGCAATCCGGGTGAAAGCAACACCTACCGGGGTGAATGCCTGCAGACCGACCATCATGAAATAGAACGAGAGACCCCAGATCAGGGCGAGAACCAGGTAGGAGGGCAACCAGGTGCGGGCGGACTTGGTCGCGGTTGTCACGAAATGCACTCCCGTTTGAGTAGTTGCTCTTTGACTTCCAATCCCCACCGGTAACCCGCAAGTGATCCATCACCACGAATAACTCTGTGGCAGGGCACCGTCAACGCGACCGGGTTTGCCGCGCAGGCTCGTGCCACGGCTCTGACGGCTGTTGGTTCGCCTATCACTTCAGCGACTTGTTTGTACGTCCGGGTTTCTCCACGCGGGATCTCACGCAATGCCTTCCAGACCCGCGCTTGAAAGGCTGTTCCAGCGACGTCGATCGGAAGGCTCGGCGCAGTTTTGGAATCAGCAAGCAAGCGAAGAGCTCTCATGACGTCAACCATCGCGACTTCATCGCGAATCAGTTTCGCCTGGTGAAATTCTGCGGATATTTGCGCAATGAGCTCCCCTTCACTGCCAATTCGCACTGAACACAGTCCACGTGGTGAGGCCACAGCGATTACCGTCCCCAATTGCGTTTGGGTCGTGGACCAAATGAGTGCGTGATCGGGAGCTCCCTGCGCGTATTGGGTCGGTGTCATGCCAAGACGTTTGGCGGCCTGCTCATAGAAGGCTCGGACCGACCCGTAACCGGCCGAAAAAATAGCATCCGAGACCGTCAATGACCCGCGTAAGAGTTGCCGTGATTGATTCATGCGGACCAGCTGACCGTATTCCCTGGGAGTGATTCCAAAAACTTCATCAAAGTCACGACGTAGTGCCCGTTCGGAGCATCGGGTTTGGACCGCCAAATTCGGGTGTGGAATTGGCCCACCATTTTCGATGATCAACGTCAGCGCCAACTGAAGTCGCACCTGCTGGGGGGTCAACTTGATGACGGGCATTTCGCAACCGTAGATCAAGAGCCCAAGCCGGTCTATCCGTTTTCGGACATGGATCCCGTCGGCTGGATTGTTCAACCGACAAATAAGAGACGCACATGTTGAATATGTCATCAAAGTGATATCGCATTGATGACATATTCGATGTGTACCAATGATCGGTGCCAGGTTACGTGTTCGGGTAACCATCCTGTGGATAACGGTTTGCATCGGTGGGTGATCATCCACAGGATTGCGAGATGAACTCAGATGAGACGAGGGTCAGGGGATTTTATGACCGGGCCACGTGGGCGGATTCGGATTCTCGACACGCTCCACCATATTTTCGACAGGGTCCTTTTGATCTTGATGACCCGCGTTGCGTCAATCGAATGTTGCTCGCTTGGCGGATGAATTTTTGGCTTCGAGAAATTCGTGACCAATCCGGCCTTACCCAAGATGAGTTGGCTTACCGGCTGGAAACCAATCAATCTACATTTTCGCGATGGGAAAATGGTCGAAATCTTATTTCTCTAGAGATCCTTTCCCGTCTGAGCAAACAGGTTGAGATCCCGATCGGGCTCTACGCCGAGCTTCCTCGTCGGTAGGGGACCCGTCTGATCTGGTTGTGAATCTTGAGAAACTCCCGCGTTTTTCGACGGTTGTGGCCACGACTTTCGAGATTAACGAGCGCAACATTTAATTCTTTATACCCCCATGGGTATAATTAAGGTTAGGCCAAATGAGGGGATGTTTACATGTGTAGTCCAGAACCCTGCGGTTCCTGCGGCAAAGTTACCTGGTCTGGATGTGGCGAACATGTCGCCGAAGTCATGGCACATGTTCCGCTGGCGCAGCAGTGCAAATGCCAATAACTAGGACATACTTGACATCGTGATGGGACACCCTGGGCCGTGCCCAGCTTGTGAGTCAACCGACTTAGAACGTCGCGGAGGTAAGGATTTTTGCCCCCGCTGCTTTTATATCCAGCCCTGTTGTGACGGAGGAATGTGCCAATGATCAGCATGTATGGAGCCGACTGGTGC
>JBDNFV010000401.1:0-4801 GCA_041689635.1 Candidatus Nanopelagicales bacterium
AGTCCCAAAGCCGGCGAGATCATTCGCACCTGGCATGTCATTGACGCCACCGACATTGTTCTCGGACGGCTCGCAAGTCAGGTCGCGGTTCTCCTTCGCGGCAAGCACAAGCCAACCTTTGCACCGCACATGGATTCGGGCGACTTCGTCATCGTTACTAATGCTGACAAAATCGCACTGACCGGTTCCAAGCGTGAGCAGAAGATCGCGTATCGTCACTCCGGTTACCCGGGTGGCCTCACTGCAACTACTTACGCCGAACTGTTGGAGTCACATCCAACGAGGGCCGTTGAGAAGGCAGTCAAGGGAATGCTCCCTCACAACAAACTCGGTCGCCAGCAATTGACCAAGTTGAAAATCTATGTTGGTGACAATCACCCACACAGTGCTCAAGAACCCAAGCCATTCACCATTACCCAGGTCGCGCAGTAGCGCTAAGGAGAGATTTACGTGTCTGAAGTTGCTATTGACGTAGTTGAAGAAATCGAAGAAGTTCCCTCGGAATTCACGAGCGAAAGCGCAAAACCGGTAGTTAATCGCGATGTCGTGATCGCACCGGGTGCCGCAACGGGCCGCCGCAAGGAAGCCGTTGCACGCGTTCGCATTGTCCCCGGAACGGGCCAGTTCAAGATCAACGGTCGCGATCTCGCGTCCTACTTCCCTAACAAAGTCCACCAGCAGATCGTGAACGAGCCGTTTGTCTCCCTCGGAGCACCCGGCCAATTCGACGTTATTGCTCGCCTGCATGGCGGCGGCACCAGTGGTCAAGCTGGCGCACTTCGTCTGGGCATTGCTCGCTCACTCAATGGAATTGATACCGAGGGTAACCGTGCCATTTTGAAAAAGGCCGGATTCCTCACTCGTGACCCACGGGCCAAGGAGCGCAAGAAGTACGGCCTGAAGAAGGCGCGTAAGGCTTCGCAGTACAGCAAGCGCTAGTCACAGTGGTTCGCACCACCGGGTGGAGCTAATTACATGGGGCTATTTGGTACCGACGGCGTTCGCGGGTTAGCTAACCGGGATCTGACTGCCGAATTGGCATTGGATCTTTCGGTTGCTGCCGCGCACGTGTTGGCCGACGCCGGCGAGTTCGCCGGGCACCGCCCCAGAGCAATCGTTGGTCGTGACACGCGGGCTTCAGGGGAATTCCTGGAAGCCGCGATTGTCGCAGGTTTGGCCAGTGCTGGCATTGACGTCACCTTGGTTGGGGTGTTGCCGACCCCGGCAGTCGCTTTTTTAGTTGCCTCCGTGGATGCTGACTTGGGCGTCATGCTCTCCGCATCGCATAACCCAATGCCGGATAACGGTATTAAATTTTTTGCACGAGGTGGCGTCAAACTCGACGACGTCTTGGAGATCGCAATCGAGAATCGGATGCGCGAGCCGTGGGAACGACCGGTTGGTGGTGACGTCGGGCGGGTTATTAGTGATCCAAGTGCATCGGACCTTTTCGTGACGCACCTGCTTTCCACCCTCGGTTCTGACTTACCTCTTGCTGGATTGAAAATTGTTGTCGATTGCGCGAACGGGTCGGCAAGTGTCGTTGGACCTGAGGCGCTGCGTCGCGCTGGCGCTGACGTCATTGCCATTCACGCGACGCCTAATGGGCTGAACATCAATGAAGGTTGCGGGAGCACCCACCTTGACGACCTTCGCGCTGCCGTTGTTGAGCACGGTGCCGATGCTGGAGTTGCATTTGATGGTGATGCTGATCGGTGCTTGGCAATTGACGCATTGGGCAATGACGTTGACGGTGACCACATTCTGGGAATCTTGGCGATCTCCATGGCTGGTGCTGGCACGTTGACTCACGGCACTGTTGTTTCAACCGTGATGGCCAACCTCGGTTTCAATCAGGCAATGGATTCTGCTGGCATCGCGGTTATTTCAACGGCGGTCGGTGACCGTTATGTTCTTGAGTCAATGCGCGAACATGGTTTTGTGCTGGGTGGTGAACAAAGCGGTCACGTCGTTATGAGCGAGTTTGGTACAACCGGTGACGGCGTATTGACCGCATTGCATTTGCTCGCCCATGTTTCTAGCAGTGGAAAGTCTTTGGCGCAGCTCGCTGGCGTTGTCACGAAGTTGCCACAGGTACTGATCAACGTGAGTGGCGTTGACCGTAACGCCCTTGATTCCAATATTCGGGTGAGCGCCGAACGTGAACTTCTTGAATCGGCGCTGGGCGGCAGTGGTCGAATTCTCCTTCGCTCCTCTGGTACCGAGCCGGTCATTCGAGTCATGGTTGAAGCCGAGAGCTACGACGAAGCCCAACGGGTTGCCGAGCAGTTGGCGCGTGTGATCACCACCGAACTTGCTCTAGATTGAGTGTCACACAATAACTAAACCGGGCTGTGGGAAAGGAATTAAATATTCCCACAGAAAAGTTTTTGTGGTATTTTTGGTTCATGGAATCTTTTAGCAAGAACCCGGTCCCCCACCACGTGTCGTTGGGTGATCGCGGCAGGTTCGTCATCCCGGCCGAGGTCCGACAACGACACGGGTGGGAAAAAGGTACGCCGTTGGTCTCCATTGACACGGAAGACGGGTTCTTCGTCATGTCCGCCGACCAAGCATTGGAATTGGTTCGTGCGAGTTTCAAGGACCGCGATCCCGTTGCAGAATTACTAGTCGAACGCAGGAAAGAAGTAGAGCGTGAACGTGATGATCGTCCTTGATTCGTCTGCGCTTTTGGCGTATTTCTTTCGTGAGCGCGGAAGTGAAATGGTAAAAGCAAACCTTGCGGGCTCCGTTATCGGTGCGGCCAACTGGTCTGAAGTGTTAACCAAAATTGAGGGCCGTGTTGCGCGCAGTTGGGCCGATTCGATTCTCAGGGCCGTAGGTCTGGTGATTGAGCCAGTCACTCGAGCAGACGCGATTCGAGCCGCAGATCTTTATGAAGGGAACCCGTCCCTATCACTGGGCGATCGATTGTGTTTGGCACTTGCCGACCGGCTGGAAGCAGAAGTCCTGACAGCAGATCGAGCATGGGGAAACCGTGAGCGCGTCAAGCAGATCCGCACCTGATGCTCGGTTGTAAAAGTCCTCTAGGACGGGCGCACGTCGCCTTGGAAAAAAGGAAGGTATCAACGGGGTCAGAGCGATTTTGACATTGGGGTTTGTGAACTCGAGTAGCAGAAGGCCTTGCGAGACCGGTGTCGCAGTAGGCTCGCCGGGTGTGCGGAATAGTTGGGTACGTCGGTGAGAAGCAGGCTCTTGAGATCATTGTCGAAGGGCTGCGCCGGATGGAGTACCGAGGTTATGACTCGGCCGGGATCGCGGTCATCGCAGAGGGCAGGCTGGAAGTCCGCAAGAAGGCGGGCAAACTCGGAAATTTAGAACTTCTCCTGGGTGAAGATCCATTGCCAGGTTCAACAACCGGGATTGGTCACACCCGTTGGGCAACCCACGGTGGGCCAACCGATCGCAATGCTCACCCGCACGTCAGCTCGGATCAGCGCATTGCGGTGATCCACAACGGAATCATCGAAAATTTTCAGGTCTTACGCACCGAACTTGAGACCGCAGGTATTTCACTTGAATCTGAAACCGACACCGAAGTAGTCGCCCACCTGATTGCGCGCGCGCTACCTGACGTTGGTGACTCTTTGCCCCTAGCAATGCAGGCGGTGTGTTCGCGATTACAAGGTGCTTTCACTCTGGTTGTCATTGATCGTGAGCAGCCGGATCTCGTGGTTGGTGCTCGGCGCAATTCACCACTTGTTGTTGGTTTAGGTGAAGGGGGCAATTTCCTGGCATCAGATGTCAGCGCATTCGTTGCCCACACCCGTTCGGCATTAGAACTAGGCCAAGATCAAATCGTCATCATGAAAGCGGACTCCGTTGTTGTTACCGACTTCTCCGGCACCGTCGTGCAAGCGAAACCATTCACCATTGATTGGGATGCATCGGCCGCGGAAAAAGGTGGCTTTGACCTGTTTATGTTGAAAGAGATCTCGGAGCAGCCAAAGGCCGTTGCCGACTCACTCCTTGGCCGCATCGATGAAAATCAGCGGATTAAATTAGACGAACTCAGCATTGATCCTTTAGTTTTGCAACACATCAATAAAGTGATCGTGATTGCCTGTGGCACCGCAGCACACGCGGGTATGGTTGCCAAATACGCGATCGAGCATTGGACCCACCTTCCCGTTGACGTCGAACTGGCAAGTGAGTTCCGTTACCGAGATCCCATTGTTGGTCCTGATTCACTTGTCATTGCGATCTCGCAATCGGGTGAAACCATGGATACCTTGATGGCCTTGCGATACGCCAAATCCCAGGGTGCTCGCACGTTGGCCATTTGCAACACGGTCGGTTCAACAATTCCCCGCGAATCAGACGCCGTAATTTACACCTACGCGGGACCTGAAATAGCCGTTGCCAGCACCAAAGCCTTCCTTACTCAAATCACCGCAACCTATTTGGTTGGATTGTTTCTGGCCCAAGTTCGCGGAGTCATGTTCGAAGACGAAATTCGTGCGATCCTTGCGGATCTTGGTGACATGCCCCGACAGGTTGACCTGGTGTTGGATACGGCTGAACCAATTCGAGAACTCGCCCGCTCACTGGCATCTGCCCGCTCGGTCCTTTTTATTGGTCGACATGTGGGTTACCCGGTTGCCTTAGAAGGCGCACTCAAACTCAAAGAGCTGGCATACATGCATGCCGAAGGGTTCCCGGCCGGGGAACTTAAGCATGGGCCCATTGCTTTAATCGAAGAAGGCATTCCCGTGATCGTCATTGTTCCTTCACCCAAGGGTCGTGCTGTTTTGCACGCCAAGATGGTGTCAAATATTCA
>JBDNFV010000402.1:0-1932 GCA_041689635.1 Candidatus Nanopelagicales bacterium
GACGGTCACGACTCGTGGCTGATCCAATTCGAGCGTTTCCAGGACGCCGGCAAGCCGACTCGGGACCGATCGACTCTCTGTGACTGGCATTTGAACCCCTTTTTGGTGTCATAGTCCCTAATTAGGGGCTTGATTGACAGTATGGCGGCATCTTTCACTACACGATTGGATGTCAGTGACTAGAGCAGATCGGCGTGATTGATGGCGATCGTCACGCACTCGTCAAAACTTGGTCGTGGACTATTGGGCCAGAGCAATTGGTCTAATACCTGCCTTTCGTACTGCTCACGGGTCGCGGGTACAAGCGGACCGTCACAAAACGCCGGGCTCAGAGCGAATCCTCTGATCGGTCGAGGAACAACATTCTGTTCAGCACGGATTGAACTCATTTCGACTTCTTGGGCGAGTTCTTCTATCCCGTGCTGACGAATTCCGTCGATTGTCGGATCGTGTGTAAGTAGTTGGTGAATGTCGTAATAGTGACGGGCAGCTTTTATCGCTGCTTTTCCATTTTCACCTGAATGCAATGTGTGGAGAATACTGAGTTTTTCGACGAGAGTCCGACTCGGGTGAAGAACTTTTAGATCAAACGGCGTTGCTTCCGGGGTATCACCTATTTCTTTTCCGAGGTGCTCAGCTATTAGTGAATTCACCGTCATAACTTGGTTTGGCCACGACCCGCCACGATTGCCAAGTTCCAAGAGAACACCCTCGCTCAATCCGGTTCCAATTGGCCTATATCCACTTGTGTACGCAAATCGCGCTGCTCTCTTAACACCTTTTGTGATTGCATTCGGCACAGCCGATGATGTGAGCGATGTGGCGTTCTCGGCAGCTGCGACGAGGTCTTTCATGACACGATCGCGTTGGCCTGTTGTGGTGTCTAATGGATGGATGATGAGTAGATCGATGTCTTCTGAGAAGCGATGGATTAATCGGTATGCCTTTGAGAGGCTTGTCCCGCCCTTAAATATGACATCAATCCCGCGATCCTTGGCGACCGTGACAACTCCACGAAGAATTTCAGTTACCCAAAAATCTTTTTCTACATGAGCTGCTGGAATTCCCGTTAGGCCTTCAACACGTGTTGCGAGAACCGCGATGTCACGGGAGTTGTCAATTAAACGCGAAGTCATGAAAGCGCAGGCAGCAGTTCATCCCATGCCCGTCGAACTGATCGCGCGCTTTCATCATGAATTACTTTGGTTAGCACGTCTCGGCGTAAATCTCCGCGGCTAATAAGTTTCTGTAACACTTTCACGACCTGTGCATCACTCTCTTCAACGACCGACTCTGTCCGTAGCACTTCAAGAACAGCAACTTCGATAGGCCCCAGGCGATGCTCTCGACGCAGGTATGACCGGCTTCGAAATTGGATGCCGGTAATTGGCGCAGGTGTTCGTCCCGGTACTGCCACTTCGACGATCGATGGAACTTGTGTGGTAAGGCCCAGGACGGCAGCAGCAGCCACACCTGCAGGTCCTGAACCAACGCCCGCAATTTCTAAAGCAGTTTGCAATGGTGTTGGGCGAGTAGTTCCAAAGCGAGTCTGACAACCCTTCCAATACAAACCCTTACGGATTCGTAGCAACTCTCCATCGGCAGCAATCCTGCTCATCGCGGTTTCAACTGCACGATCAGAGCCGGCGAAGTCTCGACGACGTAACCATGATTCGATAGGTGCGTCTTGAGCCACTCGGCCTATGGCGGAGGTTTTGGATTTAGTTCTCATGCGAGGTAATTGTAGCAAAAACCTCGCACAAAGATCAACCCATACCCGTGGGCATGCAGTTGCAATTCGACCCAGTAGTACGTATGATGGCTGGGTACCCCCACCGGGTATCCCGATGGTCAAGACGGCCAACGGTTCGATCGTGAATAAGGAGTGATGTCATGAGTACTGAAACCTTCACCGTAAGTGGAATGACCTGC
>JBDNFV010000403.1:0-3037 GCA_041689635.1 Candidatus Nanopelagicales bacterium
GGTCGAAGAAGGAAAAAAGCTTTACCTCGAGGGGTGCAGCTCCTGCCACGGCATAGATGCGCAAGGCGCCACAAACGGCCCAACCCTGCTCGGTGTCGGCGCGGCCGCCGTCCACTTCCAGGTTTCCACCGGCCGGATGCCACTCGCAGCACCCGGAGCACAGGCCACAGCCAAAGAAGCCATCTACAACGAGGAAGAAGTTGCCGCGATGTCGGCCTACATCTCTTCATTGGCCCCCGGCCCCGCAATCCCCACCTCAGAGGAACTGGACTACGAGAGTGCAGACATTGCCGCGGGTGGAGTTCTGTTCCGGATCAACTGCGCCCAGTGCCATCAAGCTGCCGGTCAGGGTGGTGCACTCACTCAAGGTAAGTACGCACCCAACCTGATGCAATCAACACCACAAGAAATCTACGAGGCCATGGTGTCCGGCCCGCAAAGTATGCCCGTGTTCTCAAATGACACGCTGCCGATTAAAGACAAGCAGGCCGTGACCGCTTACATCATGGCTCTGCAGGAAGCCCCGAGCCCCGGTGGTCTCTCATTGGGTCGAATTGGCCCCGTTGCTGAAGGCCTGTTCATGTGGGTTGTCGTGTTCGCCGCATTCATTGGAGCAGCCGTCTGGATCGGAATCAAAGCCCGATGAGTGAACTAGCTCCTGGTGCAGGCAAAAACGAAGATCTCGATAGCAACGGACACCCCACCGCCCCGGCGAAGCTGGGTTACTCCCCTGTCGCAGAGATTCCGCACCAGTTACGGGTAACCGACACCGACCCAAAGGCAGCCCGTCGGGCGGAACGCCAAGTAGCCGCAATGTTCATTCTTTCCATGGTGTTCATCATGCTCTCCCTCGTCGCCTACGTCATGATCGACAAATACACCGTCGTTTATATTCCTGTTCTCGGTGTTGTGGGCGCTAGCAACGTTGCCCTCGGATTCACTTTCGGGATCGCCGTGCTCCTCATCGGCGCTGGCGCGATCCAATGGGCGAAAAAACTCATGCCCGACGTTGAAGTTGTTCAAGAACGCCACGATTTGGTCTCCGAAAAGGAAGACGACAATCTGGCCCTGGCCAACTACGAACGTGGCAAGGATGAGTCCGGCTTCGCCCGTTACAAGATCATTCGCCGTACTCTCCTGGGCGCCATGGCCCTCTTCCCCATCCCGATGGTGGTTGTCCTGCGCGATTTGTGGGTCACCCCGCCGGGGGAGAATCCCACGGAGATCCTTTCGACCACCATGTGGGCCAAGGGAATACGAATCGTCTCTGACGGTACCTATCTACCCGTGCGCCCCGAAGATCTACCTGTTGGTGGGCTTGTTTCTGCACTTCCCGAGGGCCTCCTTGAGGTCCAAAAAGAAGAGCACAATCTCAATGCCCGTGGAAAAGCCGCCATTATTTTAGTTCGCATGGACCCCGACCAGATTCGTTCACAACAAGGCGAGGGTTGGGATTACAACGGAATCCTGGCTTATTCCAAAATCTGCACCCACGTTGGTTGCCCCATTGCTCTCTATGAACAACGGACCCATCACCTTCTCTGTCCGTGCCACCAATCCACCTTCGATCTTGCCGATTCTGGCGCGGTGATTTTTGGGCCAGCCGCCCGAAATATGCCGCAGTTGCCGATCTCGGTAGATGCGGAAGGATATTTGGTAGCGACACAAGATTTTGCCGTACCGGTCGGACCTAGTTTCTGGGAGCGAGAGAGAGCATGAGCACAACGACAAATCACCCGGTTGAGCAGGTAGGTGGCGCAACTGCCAAATATGTCGATGAACGACTTGGCAGTAACAAATTCCTCGGTCGTAACCTCGGCAAAGTGTTCCCCGATCACTGGTCATTCATGCTCGGGGAAATTGCGCTGTACTCATTCGTTGTCGTTCTTCTCACCGGTACGTTCTTGACGTTTTTCTATGACCCCAGCATGGTGGAGGTCGTGTACAACGGCTCCTACGTTCCGCTGAAGGGCATTGAAATGTCAAAGGCATACGCCTCCTCACTCGATATTTCCTTCGAAGTTCGTGGTGGACTACTGATTCGTCAAATGCATCACTGGAGCGCACTGATCTTCGTTGCAGCGATAGCCGTCCACATGTTCCGTGTTTTCTTCACGGGAGCTTTCCGCAAGCCACGCGAATTCAACTGGCTCGTTGGAGTTGCGCTCACCGCCCTCGCGTTGGCCGCTGGCTTCACCGGATATTCACTGCCTGACGACCTGTTGTCCGGCACCGGTCTTCAGATCATTCGCGGAATCCTGCAGTCCATCCCTTTGATTGGTACGTGGGCGGCATTCCTTGTCTTCGGTGGTGAGTTCCCTGGAACCGACGTGATTCCCCGGCTCTACGCAGCGCACATCCTTCTAATACCGGGACTCATCCTCGCGCTGATCACCGTTCACCTCATGATGGTTTGGACCCAAAAGCACAGCCAATTCCCCGGTCCGGGTCGCACCAATAACAATGTTGTGGGCTACCCACTCCTCCCCGTCTACATGGCAAAGGCCGGTGGCTTCTTCTTCATCGTCTTCGGCATCATCGCCCTCATCGGTGGGCTCGTAACGGTTAACCCAATCTGGGTCTTTGGCCCGTACATGCCAGACCAAGTGTCAGCCGGAACTCAACCCGACTGGTATATCGGTTGGCTTGACGGCGCACTTCGACTCATGCCCAACTGGGAAAGTGTCATCGCTGGGTTTACCATCTCATGGAACGTTCTCATTCCATCCGTTGTGATCCCTGGAATCCTGTTTACGGGTCTAGCGCTCTACCCATTCCTTGAGGCATGGGCAACCGGTGACAAGCGTGAGCACAACCTGCTCGAGCGTCCCCGTAACGCACCTGTTCGTACGGGTATCGGTATTGCCGCAATCACCTTCTACGGCATCCTGTGGATCGGTGGTGGCAACGACGTCATTGCCACCCTCTTCAACATGTCGTTCAACGTACTGAGTTGGACCCTGCGAATCACGTTGATCATCGGTCCCCCAATCGCCTTCCTGATCACCAAACGAATCTGCCTCGGTTTACAGCGCAA
>JBDNFV010000404.1:0-2051 GCA_041689635.1 Candidatus Nanopelagicales bacterium
AGTAGCGGCAAACTCACCGTGCTCGATAACACGCCGTTGATCAGTCAGTCTCAAATTTCTTATGTTTTGCAGTACACAACGGTTCCTACCGGCACGCCTTTGACCGTGGCTGAGACCGTTGCGATGGCCCGCTATCCCCGGTTGGGATTATTCGGTCGCCTCACCAAGGGTGACAAGGAAGTTGTCACATCCGCCATGGACCGGTTGAAAATAACAGATCTCGCCAAACGGCATCTCACTGAACTTTCCGGTGGGCAACGGCAGCGGGTGTATGTCGCCCAGGGAATCGCCCAAGATCACGCGATTCTCTTGCTCGATGAACCACTTACCGGTTTGGACCTTAACTCCGCCAAAACAATTGACGCGCTCATTCACGAAGAGCCGGCGCGGGGTTGCTCGGTTGTCCTGACCACACACGATCTCGAGGAGGCCAGAGCCGCTGACCACGTCATTCTGACCGCCGGGCGAGTCATGGCTTTTGGAAAACCTGAGGAAGTCCTGACCAATGAGAATTTGATCAATGCTTACGGGCTGGGGTCCCTGCATGACCATCAGGGCGCGGACCTTATGTTGCCCACGGAACACCACCTCGACGACCACGCGCATTAAGGTCTCTCCTATGGCAACGGTAGGAGTTCGGACGACGAGGCAGCGCACCGCGGTCGCAGAGGCCTTGACCGAATTGGACGATTTTCGATCAACCCAAGAGATCCATGAATACGTGAAGAAGCGGGGTGACAGTGTCGGCCTCGCAACGGTCTACCGGACTTTGCAGACGCTTAGCGCGGCGGGAGATGTCGACGTCATTCTGCGCGAAGATGGCGAATCCGTGTACCGCCTGTGCAGTGACGCACATCATCATCATTTAGTCTGCCGAAAATGCGGGTTCACCGTTGAGGTGGAAGGACCGGCGGTGGAACGTTGGGCCGAATCTGTGTCGACAACCCACGGTTTTACCGACGTAAGCCACACATTGGAAATCATTGGGCTGTGCCCTAACTGCAGTTAAATCGCTCCGCCGTAGCGCCGATTTCTTGAGGCGTAGATCTCACATGCTTCCCACAATTGTCGTCGGTCAAAATCCGGCCACAGGGTGTCCAGGAAAACAAACTCAGCGTAGGCGGACTGCCATAGCAAGAAGTTACTCATGCGCTGTTCGCCCGAACTGCGTACAAACAGATCCACATCCGGCAGGTCGGGTTCATCCAGGTGCGCTTCGATCATCCGCTCGGTGATTTTGTTCGGTTGAATCGCTCCCGCCGCAACCTTGGCGGCAAGGGCCTGCACGGCATCCGTGATGTCCGCTCTACCACCATAGTTCACGCACATGGTGAGAGTTAACCTGTTGTTCTTGGCGGTGAGAACCTCGGCTACTTCAAGTTCTTTAATCACACTTCGCCACAATTTAGGTCTGCGGCCCGCCCAGCGGATGCGCACTCCGAGATCATTGAGTTCGTCACGGCGCCGCCGGATAACATCGCGGTTGAATCCCATCAGGAACCGCACTTCCTCCGGGGACCTGCGCCAATTCTCCGTTGAGAATGCGTAGGCCGAGAGCCAACTCACTCCCAGTTCCAGTGCACCGTGCACACAATCCAGCAGACTTGCCTCGCCGGCCTCGTGTCCTGCGGTTCTGGGTAACCCACGCTCTTGGGCCCAACGGCCATTGCCATCCATTACTAAGGCAATGTGTTTGGGAATTAAATCCTTTGGCAATGCTGGCGGCTTCACTCCACTTACATGAACTGGAGGCGGTGGGAAAGTTCTTTTCACGACCCGCCCCCCACTGTTTTACGGTCAACCAATGGCAGTGACTTCAAGCCTCGATCAAGATGCCATGCAAGGAAAGCCGCAATTAAACCACTCGCCTCCATTCGGGAACGCTGATCACTGGAGTCGGCTCGCTCCCATTCACCGGAGAGCAGCGCTCCCAGTAATGCGATTGTTTCCGGTGTGGGCGCGGCCGAACCAGGAGGTCGGCACCCAGCACAGACGATCCCGCCGGCGGCAATTGCGAACGCTCGATGTGGTCCGCCGCTCCCGCATTGGGC
>JBDNFV010000405.1:0-1848 GCA_041689635.1 Candidatus Nanopelagicales bacterium
CACACAACCTCGCGTCATCAGTCGATGTTTGTTATTTCACAGAGACTGACGGCTGTGCCAGCATTTTGGTTCCCCTTCGAATCTGGAACGAAACCGGAAGAGTCGCGGCCGCTGCGCCAAGAACAATTCCACCAAAGAGGTAAACCATTTGACGAGCCCCCGAACTGATCGCCAGATCACTTGATGGGGACTCAGCGGAGAGCAGGACTGTCGCTGCTAACCAGCAGGTGAAGAAAAGCCAGCCACCCCAACGGGTTCCTGCAGCAACTGTTGCAAGTCGAGTTACGGACACGATCGCAATGAGTAAAAGGACAGTCCCCCATGGGACAACCAGGACAAAGTTGCCGACGGCGAGGATTAAACGATGAGCCTGAATGAATGCGCCGGTGACCCCGATGGCGAACCCCATCAGGACAAACCCCATCAGTAAAAGGATTTGGCGAAGGGGTTCAGACAAGGGTGAGACCTTCAAATAAATCGGTTTCCTGGCCCGTTGCAGGCACTTCACCTCGAACGAGTCGGTAGTGCTCCTCGGTAAAGATCTCCAATCCCAGGTTATTGGAGAGCGCAAAGAAGCCGCCATCGGTTGTCACCTGAGTTTTGTGCGCGGTGAGAGCATCAAATTTGACTTGGGTGAAGTCTGATCCGTCGATGACCGTTGTGATTACCGAGTCGTCGACGGCAAATGGGATGTCATTAGGGTCCATTGTTGCAAATTCACTTTGGTCACCAATTTCTTTCAACTTAGCAATTCCTGCAACAATCCGGCTCTTGGGGAATGCGGTCCAATACACCTTCGACACCGACCAGGACTGGCCCAATTCGGGTTTGAAACTTGGACTCTCGGCCAATGAAATTGCATAGGTGCTGACCCGATGAGCCTGGATGTGATCGGGGTGCCCGTAGCCGCCAAAGTCGTCGTAGGTCACGACCACCTGCGGCCGAACCTCGCGGATAATTGCGACGAGTTCCGTTGCAGCTTCTAGGAGGTCGGCATTCCAGAAACAATCCTCGCGCTTGTTGCTCTCAACTCCCATCATGCCCGAGTCGCGGTACTTACCAGCACCCCCCAAAAACCTAAAGTCAGTCACGCCCAAAAGCGCCATTGCGTCGGTCAATTCACTGATGCGGTGCTCCCCCAACGCATCGCTTTGATCTGCTGCCAAGTGGGCCAAATCAGGAACTAGCACCTCGCCCTCCTCGCCCAAGGTGCAGGTCACCAGCGTGACTAAGGCACCTTCGGAGACGTACTTGGCCATGGTCGCGCCGGTACCGATTGATTCGTCGTCTGGGTGGGCATGAACAATCAAAAGTCGTGCTGCATTAGTCACCGGCTAAGGGTAGCGGCCTTCTGCGATACGGCATGATTCGCACATGAGTGAATCATTTCCCCGGCAGAAGGCGATAACCCGCAGTTTCCGACTCGGTGCACCGCGAAGTTTCGCGATTAAACCCAGTGGGGACCTTGTTCTCTTCCTGCGGACCGCGACTGGAAGGACCGCATCAACCGATATTTGGCTAGCCGAGAAATCCGATTTGGGCTGGAATGAACGTTGTTTGGTCGAGTCAGCAACACTTTCGGTCGGTGGGGAAATCCCGGCCGAGGAATTGGCTAGACGAGAGCGTATGCGGGAAGTAACTGAAGGGGTGACCGCTTATTCCGCCGATAAGGACTTCACAAAAATTATCTATGCACTCGATGGTGAACTCTTCTTGCAGCGCTTGCCCCAGGAATTAGGCGAAGCCGTTGAGATTCCTATACCTATTATGACCAGTGGCGGGTGCATCGATCCAAGACTTAGCCCCGATGGGAATCACATTGCATTTGTACACGACGGTGCACTTTTC
>JBDNFV010000406.1:0-2735 GCA_041689635.1 Candidatus Nanopelagicales bacterium
AAAGCAGCAGCGAAGAAAACTGCCGCACCAAAAATTACCGAGAAGGAGGGCTAAACCATGGGTCAAAAAGTTAATCCACATGGCTTCCGCCTAGGTATCACAACGGACTTCACCTCTCGATGGTTCGCTGATAGTTCGAAAAAAGGTCAGCGTTACAGCGATTACGTGAAAGAAGACGTTGCCATTCGCAAGCTGCTCGGCACCGGCATGGAGCGTGCGGGTATCGCCAAGGTTGAAATCGAGCGCACGCGCGATCGCGTCCGAGTCGACATTCACACTGCGCGTCCGGGTATTGTCATTGGCCGCCGTGGCGCTGAAGCCGACCGCTTGCGCGGAGATCTTGAAACTCTTACCGGCAAACAGGTGCAGCTAAATATTCTCGAAGTAAAGAATCCAGAATTGGAATCACAGCTGGTTGCCCAGGGAATCGCTGAGCAACTCTCCAGCCGGGTTTCATTTCGTCGTGCGATGCGCAAGGGAATGCAGAGCGCCATGAAAGCGGGTGCTAAGGGAATTCGAGTCCAGGTCAGCGGACGCCTTGGTGGAGCTGAAATGTCGCGGACCGAGTTCTACCGGGAAGGGCGTGTTCCATTGCACACATTGCGCGCCGATATCGATTACGGATTCTACGAGTCGCGCACCACATTTGGTCGAATTGGCGTCAAGGTCTGGATTTACAAGGGCGAAGCGCTACCCACGCGAGCAGAGCGCGAAGCAGCAGCTGCCACAGCTCGTATGGGCACTGCCCGCAAGGCACCGACCGGACCGCGTCGTGAAGATGGCAGCGAAACGGCAGCAACTGTCGAAGCCGCCCCTGAAGTTGTCGCGACCGCTAATGTCGTGGCAGAAAGCACGGAGGGCTAGCAATGTTGATTCCCCGTCGCGTTAAGCACCGCAAGCAGCACCACCCGACTCGTCGCGGTGTGGCAAAAGGTGGCACAAAAGTAACCTTTGGTACCTACGGACTGCAGGCTCTTGAGCCCGCATACGTAACGAACCGGCAGATTGAAGCCTCTCGTATTGCCATCACCCGTCATATTCGCCGTGGTGGCAAGGTGTGGATCAATATCTACCCAGATCGACCACTGACCAAGAAGCCGGCTGAAACCCGCATGGGTTCGGGTAAAGGTTCACCCGAATGGTGGGTGGCCAACGTGAAGCCGGGTCGGGTGATGTTCGAACTGTCCTACCCGGACGAGAAAGTTGCGCATGAAGCTTTGACGCGCGCAATGCACAAGCTCCCAATGAAGTGCCGGATTATTCGGCGCGATGAAACAGGTGAAGAGTAATGGCCGCTGGTACCGCATCAGGTGAATTGCGTAATTCTGATGACGCAGAACTTGTACAGAAACTACGTGACTCCAAAGAAGAACTGTTCAACTTGCGCTTTCAAGGTGCAACCGGACAGTTAGAGAACCATGGTCGGTTACGTGCTGTGCGTAAAGACATCGCTCGGATTTATACGATCCTGCGCGAACGTGAACTGGGCATCACGCCCGTCGAAGGCGAGGAAGGTGCCACATGAGCGCTGGGACACAAAATGAACGTGGCGAACGAAAGACCCGTGAGGGACTTGTCGTGAGCGACAAAATGCAAAAAACGGTCGTTGTGGCAGTCGAAGACCGCTACAAGCACCCGTTGTACAGCAAGGTTGTGCGCCGTACCAACAAGCTCAAGGCGCACGACGAAGCAAACAGCGCCGGTATCGGCGACCGCGTACTTATCATGGAGACTCGTCCTCTGTCAGCGACTAAACGCTGGCGTGTGGTCGAGATCCTTGAAAAGGCCAAGTAAACAGTTCCGCAAGGCTCTCCACAATAAGTGGTGAGGACCAGCAGACGATCAGGAGAATGAAGTGATTCAGCAAGAGTCGCGACTACGCGTTGCGGATAACACGGGTGCCAAGGAAATCTTGTGCATTCGCGTACTCGGCGGTTCCGGCCGCCGTTACGCAGGCATTGGCGACATCATTGTCGCAACCGTCAAGGACGCCATTCCTGGCGGTGGCGTGAAAAAGGGTGAAGTTGTCAAGGCGGTGATCGTGCGTACCAAGAAAGAGCGCCGTCGCCCCGATGGTTCCTACATCCGTTTCGACGAGAACGCCGCAGTCATCCTTAAAGCGGACGGCGAGCCACGCGGAACTCGTATTTTTGGGCCGGTTGGCCGCGAACTGCGCGAGAAGAAGTTCATGAAGATTATTTCGCTCGCACCGGAGGTGTTGTAATGCCGAAGTTAAGGATTCGCAAAGGCGATACGGTTTTGGTGATAACAGGCAAAGACCGCGGAGTTCAAGGCAAGGTCATTGACGTTTTACCTGAAGCCGACAGATTAATTGTTGAAGGTGTAAACCGGATCAAGAAGCACACAAAAGTGGGCCAGGATGCTCGTGGCGCAAAAAGTGGAGGAATCATCACCACCGAGGCTGCCATTCACATTTCTAACGTCATGTTGGTTGATCCAGAAGACGGTAAGGCGACTCGCGTGGGCTTTACCCGCGAAAAAGTCGAGAAGCGTCGGGCCGATGGTTCGACCTACGAAGCAGAGCGCAGCGTGCGTATTTCGCGCCGCAGTGGCAAAGAGATCTAGGACGGATAAGACATCATGACTACCGCAACCGTGCCTCGTTTGAAGGCTCGTTACCGTGAAGAGATCGTTCCTGTACTTCAAAAGGAATTCGCTTTTGGTAACATCATGCAGGTGCCAGGACTGACCAAGATTGTTGTCAACATGGGCGT
>JBDNFV010000407.1:0-2107 GCA_041689635.1 Candidatus Nanopelagicales bacterium
GCCGAACACGGGCGCGATTCGGTTGCCGGGTTGTATGCGGCGTTAGGCACTCACATTTTTGACACTGCCCCTGACCCGGGTGATCAACTGACTAAAGGTGAAGTTCGAGAGCGTCGCGGAACTCGCGAGTTCGTGGAACCCATCCTGGCCGAGGCGGGGTTGCCGCTGGCATTGGCGGACGCCCTCGAGGACGAATCCTGGGATACTGAAATCGGCCAGGAGACAGCGGAGGCGCTGGCCTTGACGGGAAAAGATGTTGGTACCCCGATCATCCATTTTGAACCACCCACCGGCGTGGCTTTTTTCGGACCGGTGATCAGCCGACTACCACGGGAAGACTTGGCCGTTGAACTGTGGGATCACGTGGTCGGGTTGGCCCGCTTCCCAGGTTTTGCCGAACTCAAACGAAGCCTGCGCGAACAACCACAACTCGCCGCATACGGTCTCGACGTTGATTCGGTCGGTCAGCAGGAGCAATGGTTTGGTGGCAGCCGTCGGGAAAAGAAATGATGAATATCCACCATCATCAAGAGTCCATCGCGATCAATGCATCAGCAGAGACGTTGTACGACCTGGTTTCTGATATCACCCGTACCGGTGAGTGGAGTCCAGTCTGCACATCATGCTGGTGGGAGGACCATGCCACGGCCGGTCAAGTCGGTGCGTGGTTCACCGGACGTAATGAGCTTTCGGACCGAACGTGGGAGACCCGGTCGCGGGTGGTGGTCGCCGAGAGTGGCCGGGAGTTTGCCTGGGTGGTGGGGGGCAAATATGTTCGTTGGGGATACACACTTACGACCGAAGATGCCGGAACGGTCCTGACTGAGTCTTGGAATTTCTTGCCGGAGGGAATCACCATGTTTGAGGAGAAATACGGCAACGATGCACCTGCTCAGATCGCCGATCGAACCCAACAGGCGCACGAGGGAATCCCGAAAACACTGGCAGCGATCAAGCTCATTGCTGAGTCCGGCGATACAACCGCGCAGACCGCGTCCTGATCGAATTTTTTTAGACGGAGGTCCAAATCCGATCACGGTGGTGCAGTCTGAAGCCGAGTGATTCGCACAGTGACATGGCGGGCGAGTTGCTGGAGTCGACTTGGAGTGTGAGTTTGCCGCAGTTCTGTTCCAGGGCTGTGTCCGCTAAGGCAGACATGATCATCTGACCAATTCCTCGCCGGCGATAATTGCTGTCGACGATTACGCAAGTGATAACACCCCAGCTGCCGGTAAATGCGATACGTCCAGCGGCAACTGGCTCTTCATCGATAAGAATCAAAACGTAGGTAGCCGGATGGCTGCGCATTATGTGCTCGTTGCCTTCGCCAGCGTGAACGGCAAGCCAAGCAGCCACCGGTTCGTTAAAGGATTTGACATTGAAACGTGATTCCCGTGTCAGTGATTGGATGTCGCCCGCGTCAAGCACCATGACGTTGAACTCGGCTGCGATCTGCCATCCGGCTAACTCGAGGTACTCACCGAGTAACGTATATGCGGGTATCGGCACGGTGATGGCTGGAGGCAGTCCGTTGCTGTGGTAGAAATCAACAACGTCAATCAGGGTCTCATCGATGTCAGCCCCGGGTTCCCCAAATGGGCGCCCTCCCGTGGGGAGAACCGAATTCCCTTGAATGGTGTCTCCCCCGGATGCTCGCAAGAGCCACTTGCCGTGCTCGGTAGTTACCTTGGCCGGCCACGTCGTCGCGGCTGCCGCTTCGAGTTCTCGAATTCGCATGCTCAGCGGTGCGCCAAAACCGGCTTTCGTGTTTACTTTGGCCACTACGCGCCAGTGCGTGATCGCTTGCGGATCAAAGGTCTCCAGTGAACCATCGCGTCTGCGAATCGTTTGCTCGTCGTGCAAGACTCCGAGGAGCCCCCTTGTGTTGCCCTGAGAATCGCGCAACGCAAGCGTCAACCGGATGCCAATTTCAGATGCTCCGGGCGGGGTAACCATGGCTCAATTCTAGGAATAATTGCGATGCACGTTTAGGGCGGAGTGAAACAATTGGCCTCCAAATTTTCTAGTCCTCATGAACGTGGGCACTATGGACGTTGAAAACACTTGGGAAGTCGTATTGAATTATGCCTTAACGCGGATCGATGAC
>JBDNFV010000408.1:0-2492 GCA_041689635.1 Candidatus Nanopelagicales bacterium
ATCACGACGCAAAATGACATTGACCTAAAAGCAGCGAGATCTCATGGAACCTCCGATGCCCTGATTGACCGATTAACCCTCAACGGCGAAAGAATTGAAGCAATAGCAAATGCCCTCATTGATGTTGCGGCGTTGCCGGATCCGGTGGGTGAAATTGTCCGGGGGTACACCTTGCCCAATGGATTGCAGGTTCGCCAGACCCGCGTTCCCCTCGGCGTCGTCGGCATGATCTATGAAGCCCGACCCAATGTCACCGTTGATGCCGCCGGGCTCTGTCTCAAAAGTGGAAACGCGGCTCTGTTGCGTGGTTCATCAAGTGCTTACAACACGAATGTGGCCCTCATTGACGTGATGCGAAAGGCGCTCGTTGAAGTAGGTATTTCTGCGGATGCAATTGCGTTAGTCCCCGGTCACACCCACGAGTCAGTAACCGAGTTGATGCACGCGCGCGGTTTGGTTGACGTTCTCATTCCTCGCGGGGGTGCATCTTTAATTCAAAATATTGTGACCAACTCACGTGTTCCCGTGATTGAAACTGGGGTGGGGAATTGCCACGTTTACGTGGATAAAGATGCCGACCTCGACATGGCTGTTGACATTGTCTTGAACAGTAAAACGCAGCGTGTCAGTGTGTGCAATGCTGCCGAAACTTTGCTCGTCCACGAAGCGGTCGCCGATGATTTCCTGCCAAAATTATTTGCCGCGTTCAAAGCACTCGCCGTCACCGTGCACGGCGATGAAATGATGCAACGGCACGCGCAAGCGTCGGGTGTTGATTGGGCGCCGGTCAACGACGAGGATTGGGCGGCGGAGTACTACTCAATGGACATTGCTGCGGGAGTTGTCCCCAGTGTCGAAGCAGCCGTCGAGCACATTCTTACCTGGTCATCGGGTCACACCGAAGCAATCGTCTCCAGTAGCGCGCCGACAATCGCCTATTTCACCTCAGCGGTGGACTCCGCGGCCGTGATGGTGAATGCGTCAACCCGTTTCACCGACGGCGGCGAGTTCGGCTTTGGGGCAGAGATCGGGATTTCCACCCAGAAACTGCACGCCAGAGGCCCCATGGGTCTTACCGAGCTCACCACCACCACCTATATCGTCTCCGGTAACGGTCAGGTCCGCAAGTAGCCACCGGGTAGAGTGGTCCTAAGAAATATTTGAAGGAGTCAGATGGATTTTTCAGTAGCGGCGCGCGCGGGTGAGGTTTTGGCCAGTGAAGAGGGCGGCACCGTTGTCAGTCCTTACCTCATTGGTGGGTTCGGTTTCCTGACGCTGGTTGTGTTATTGATCATCACCGTCATGATCAACGTAGACCGCTAACCGTTCGTGCATTACCGGATCGGAATTCTCGGCGGATCATTTGACCCGATCCACCAAGCACATTGCAAAGCCGCAAAAATTGCGCGTGAGACCGCGCACCTTGATTTCATTTATTTAGTCCCTGCCGGTAATCCCTACCACCGAGAGCCGGTGGAAGCCAGTCGTGAACAACGGCTGGCAATGTGCACGTTGGCATCCGAAGATCACGATTGGCTCAGAGTGAGCAGGGTTGATCTTGATCGAATCGGCAACACCTACACGATTGACACGATCAACCACCTCTCAGCCGATTTCACGGATAAACACCCCGATGACAGCGTTGAGTGGTTTTTGATCCTGGGGGCCGACGCTTATCACAGCTTCCCCCAGTGGAAAGAGCCGGAAGCGATTGCTAAAAATGTCAGCATCATCGTTATAGCACGACCAGGGGAGATCAACCAAGAACTCAAAGAATTCCCGTGCGACTTTATTGACGTACCGGGCTGGGAGATTTCCAGCACCGACATCAGGCGTAAAATTCGTCTCGGCGAATCAATCGCCGAGCTAGTGAACTCCAAAGTTAATGAATACATCACGACCAACAAGCTGTACGCCAACTAATGAGATAGGAAACTTTCATCACATGCCCGCATTACAGAGCGCAATCGATTCTGCTTTAATCGCAGCCCAAGCGGCCGCCGACAAACTCGCAACCGACATTGTGATCCTTGATGTCAGTGAACAACTCGTGATCACCGATTGCTTCGTGCTGTGCTCGGGAGCAAATGAATTACAGGTCAGAGCAATTGTTAACGCGATCGAGGAAGCCTTGCACCTGGCGGGGGAGAAGCGACTGCGCAAGGAAGGCACCGGAGAAGCTACCTGGATCTTAATCGATTACGGCGACATTGTGATCCACGTCCAAAAGGTGGAAGAACGGATCCACTATGCAATTGAGCGACTCTGGAAAGACTGCCCGGTCATTGCCTTGCCTGAATCAATCAACTTGGAGCGCTAATTGTGAGCACTGGGCGCACCGTTGTTTTTTGGCGACATGGTCGCACCGAGTGGAATGAGCAACGCCGCTTTCAGGGCCAAACTGACATTCCACTGGATCTTGTGGGCTTAGAACAAGCGAGTGAAGCCGCTCGACTACTCGCCGGGTTGCGACCATCTCGGATCATTTCCTC
>JBDNFV010000409.1:0-1447 GCA_041689635.1 Candidatus Nanopelagicales bacterium
AGCAGTTTTGTCACACCCAGGTTGATACCCCGAAGCGAAAAGAACATGGCGAGGGTAACGATGAAGGAGGGGAGTCCGGTGGTCACCACGACCCAACCGTTAATGAATCCAATGAGAGCGGCAAAGACGAAAGTTAACCCGATGGCCGGCCAGACACCGACGTTGTATTCACTGATGAGTAGGCCGGCAAAGAGTCCGGAAGTTCCAATCATGACACCGGCAGAGAGGTCGAATTCCCCACCGATCATGAGCAGGGCAACCGCCACTGCCACAATTCCCGTCGTCGCAGCGACATCAGTCCAGCGCGCAGCCCCGTTAATTCCGGCGAAGTTTCCGGTGGTGTCCGCAACCGAGAAGAAAACGTAGACCACAATTGCGCCCATGAGCGCACCGATTTCTGGGCGTCGCATAATTCGGGTGAGGGCGCCCATTTGCGCCACTCGTTCATCGGGAACGGAAGTGAGACCGCTCATGACCCTCCACTTGCTCTTGGTTGAATACGTATGAGTTTGTGTCAGACAATGTGTGGGTGAAGGTTAATCCTTCACCCACACATATGTGACTTAAACCAACGTTCCCTTAGCGGGTGCCGTTAGTAGCAAGCTCCTGAACCCGAGCTGCATTGTCCTTGGTGACAAAGCCAGGACCGGTGTACATGGGGAGCCCACCACCGAGGTCATGCCCGTTGAGCAAGTTCAGGTACAACAGCACTACTGACATGTAGCCCTGCGCGTATTGCTGCTGGTCGATCGCAAAAGCGATGTCACCGTCAGCGATTGCTTGAACTGCGTCACCGGAAAGATCGACTGTCCCGATCATGATGTCGCGGCCGGTTGCCTGTGCGGCCGGAAGTGCGGCTGCGGTAGCAATATCAGCGTTGAGAGCAAAAACGCCGTCGATCGTCGGATCAGATTCAAGCTTTGCTTGAATCTCAGCTTGGCTCTTTGCCAGATCGGCTAGGCCAGCGGAGAGCTGCAAGTTTTCAACATTGCCAAATGTTTCCTTGGCACCGTCGCAACGTTCTTGCAAGCCAATGTTGTTCTGCTCCTGAATTGGGCACAAAATCTTTGTGGCACCCGCTTCTTTGAACTTGGTGCCTGCCTCGCGGCCAGCCACAATTTCATCTTGACCAACATGGGTAAATGCGCCCAGCTCCTTGAACACGGCGCTTCCCGAGTTCATGGTGACCAGTGGGATGCCGGCTGCTGTGGCCTTGGCCATCGCATCTTTGATGGCGTCTGGGTTGGGTGCCGAAACCGCAATTGCCTGGCAACCGCCTGCGACGCCAGCCTCGATGAGCTGGGCCTGGGCCTCGGCATCGTTATTTGATTCCTGGTAATCAAGGGTGACCCCGAGATCTTCGCCCGCTTTCACCGCACCGGCTTTAGCAACGGACCAGAAACCACCACCGTCACCGTGGGTGACCATGCAGATTTTGTAGTCTGCG
>JBDNFV010000410.1:0-2453 GCA_041689635.1 Candidatus Nanopelagicales bacterium
CCCAATCCCGACGCGATGACGGTCACGCGAATAAGTTCTTCGATTCGAGTATCGAGTGCGGGCATTCCAGCAACGTCCTTTAGGTACGGCAATGGCTCCACCATGCAGATAATTTTTCGATCGGCGAGCTGGGTAACGACTTGCGCGCACATTTCAATCGTTGGCGCGATTGCGGCGTCGGTGGGTTCGATTCGCAACAACAGTTTGCCGCCATCGATTCCACTTTCGGCAATGTGGTCGGTGTCGTAAGCGGTAATTCGGTCATCGAGACCCCATAAAGTGCCAAATATTCCGCCGCGATTAATCGTACCGATAGCAAGTTTGTTCTCGAGAAGTCCGAGGTAGGCGAGTTCTTCGAGAATATCGGCGCTCGCCATCACACCGTCAACACCGGGAACCGCCAGCGCCGTCGCCATATTCGTCAAAAGGGTGAAACGGTCGGCCAAAGCCACGGGTGACTTTCCGACCGCAATCATGCCGCGAGCGGTGTGATCAGCGGCAATCAGCATCAGATTTCCATCCGGCCCCACTAATGGACGACGCGAACGATTCTTGAGTCGCTCACCGAGTCGCTCTGGGTGAAAAACCCGGGCATCCAACAGTTCGGTGTAATGCTCTCGCGTCAAAGAACTCATCTAAATCTCCCTCATTCCCGTTATTCATTCTTTTTTAGATAACTACACCTGAGCGGCATGCTGCATCTGACGCACTTGTTCAATGGTTGGCATGTCGTCCGCACAGGTCAGTACACCAGCAACAAAAGCTCCTGCCGCGTTAGCAAATTGACCGATCTCTGAAACACCCCAACCGGACAATAGCCCGTGCACGAGCGCGCCCCCGAATGCGTCGCCTGCTCCTAAACCGCACACAACCTCTATCTGAAGTGGATCAATGCGTACTCGTTCGACGGCTGTTGCCAGGAGTACGCCACCGCCACCCATCTTGATAATCGCGAGGGACACACCGCAGGAGAGTAGTGAGTCAGCAGCTGCATCAGGCTCAGATAATTCCAATGCCATCTCGCACTCGGCTCGATTTCCCAGCACAACCGTGCATCCGGCAATGGCACGGGTTGCCGCTTCTCGCGCCGTCTCAATATTGGGCCACATGCTTGCTCGATAATCCAGATCCAAAAAAGTGTGATCACCCCTGTTGCGCATGTCTAACCACTCGAAAGTCGATCGCGCGGTTGTCCCATGTGCAAGAGCACCAGCACTCACCCAGAAGCACCTAGCATCGGCCACAACCGAGTCCAGCTGCGGACTGCGGGAAATCTGAGTGTCGGGTGCGTTTTCACCACGATAAAACTCAATCTTCGGATCTTCCGGTGGGTCCAGGGCCGCAAGCACTACCGGAGTTTGACCACCTGAAACACGATTAATCATCGAAGTTTCCACCTGCCAATGGGCAAGTTGATGGACAACATAATCACCGAGTAAATCCGCGCCCACCCCGGTTATTACCGCAGCACTTCGGCCGTATCTCGCTGCTGCGACCGCAACATTGGTGGGACTACCTCCCACCGACTTGCGAAAGGTTTGCGGGTCATTAAAACTCGCTCCCACCTGCTGCGCATAAAGGTCGACGCTGACCCGGCCGACCGTAACGAGATCCATGGTCATCGACGTACTGAATCCGGGGTATTCGTACTGGTGATTAATTCGATTCTGCGCAAGAATTCAAGTGAGGCTCGCACCTGAGTCAGCGGGCCCTCGCCCTCTGCCGGCAAGCCACCCGTCAAGGCAACATCTTGTTCGATGACGTACCACCCCTGATAACCGCGGGACTCGAGTGCTTGCACAACACCGGCGATGTCCACATCTCCTTCACCCAAAGTAGTGAAAAGGCCGTCCTGCACCGACTCCATAATGCTTTTCTCGCGAGACATCAAGGCGGGAACTTTCGACATGCGCACGTCCTTGAGGTGCACATGACCCACCCGGTCGAACGCGTCGTTCGCGAACTGGACCGGGTCGGTTCCAGCGATCGCCAAGTGCCCCGTGTCTAAACACCACTTCACATCACAGGATTCCAATACCCGAGTGACGTCGTCATTCGTTTCAATCATGGTTTGAACGTGCGGATGAACGACCTGCTCGATTCCGTGTTCCCCGCAAATCTCGTCGACGATCCCAAACATGGTCACCATCTGGGCGAGTTCCTCGCGCGTCGCCGCGTGCGGGTCAGCCCAATCCCAGTCGGCGACCACCGCACTAATCATCTTGGTCGCACCAGATGCTTGAAAGAGTTTGGCCACTCTGGTGGCTTCGGCAACCGTTGCCGCTTCTTGAACGCGATCATGTAACACGAGTGGGGTGAAACCACCAATGAGTTCCAGGTCCAAGGGGGACAGTGTTGCCACAACGTCGACCGCATCATTGGGCAGAAAGCCCGGTGCCCCCAATTCGGTCGCTGGCATTCCCAGCTCGGCCATTTCGCGCAACACCCGTGGA